>JAHHSH010000001.1 GCA_020025345.1 Oscillospiraceae bacterium
TTTTTTGCCGCAGCTTCTATTTCCCGGGGAATCTCCCCTTGACAAATATATCGAAGCTCGATATATCGAGGTAGGATGCTAAGGAGGAACTATGGAAGAACGAATTCGGCGCATCTATGTACCTATGACCGAAACCGGATTTTATATTCTGTTCTGTCTGCAAACGCCACAGCACGGATACGGCATCGGCCAGCAGGTAAAGCAAATGACCGGCAACGCTGTCGCCATCAGCCCCGGTACCATGTACGGTACCCTCTCGAAAATGGAAAAGGACGGCTTGATTTCCTTTTATGCAGAAGAAGAAAAGCGAAAGCTCTATCAAATTACCTCTTTGGGGCGGGAAATCTTAGCACTTGAAATCAGCAGAATAGAGCGCCTATACAAAAACAGCAAAGGAGAATACCTTTATGAGTAAAATGAAACTGCGCTTTTTCACCGTTGCTGACTATCAAGAGGAAGAAATCTGGCTGCGGGAGCAGCATAAAAACGGACTGCGCTTTTCCAAATTTATTCCTCCCTGCTTTTTCCTGTTTGAGCCCTGCACACCCGAAGATGTGATCTATCGTCTGGACTATAAAAATGAGAAGCAGAGCAGCGATTACCTACAGCTTTTCAGCGATTACGGCTGGGAGTATTTGGACAGCTTCGGCGGCTGGTTCTATTTCCGAAAGCCTTCCTCGGAAGTTCAGGTGGAGAGCGATGGAGAAATCTTCTCAGACCCCGCCTCCAAGGCAGACATGATCCGGCACATTATCAAAACACGGATGCTCCCGCTTTTGGCGATCTTCCTGTGCTGTGTTATCCCGGGCTGGATCAACTCCTTCAGAGGAGATCTGGGTGCAGAAGGGACTTTTTTCACCATTTTGTTTTCTGCCCTTCTGGTGCTCTATCTGTATCTGCTGATCCACTGCGGGCGAAAGCTGAAAAAGCGCAAGGCTCGATATGAGCTCAAATAGCAGCCGCTCTCTTTCCGAATTCCTTTTGCCCTCGCTTGTATCAACCCGACAAATCAGTGCCGAAAGGGGAAAGAACCATAATCCGTGACTTTATTGGTCAGCATTTCCATGGATTTTGCTAGGGTTGTTTGCGACAATTAGCTGCTCACTTATGAGTAAAGAGCAATCATAAATTTCAGCCTATCGGTCAATCATATCGCAAGAAGCGGAGCGTATTGAATTTCGATACGCTCCGTTTTTGGTTTCGGTGCTTTCCAAATCACTTCCTTATCTGGTGTTAGTGTCTGGTTTTCTGCTTTTTTTGCCGCTTTTTGTTGTTAGACAGAGGCATTAAATCGTGTTATGATAGTCTCCATCAAGCAAGCAAAACGCAGAAAGGCGGCTTCTTATGGCTTCTTCTGAATATACTCCCCGGTGCAGGTATCGTTTGATAAAACTACTCCTTGGCCTACTGGCTCTTATTTGTGCAGCATTCGCTGTTTTATGGTGGATCAATCGTCCCTATACCGCAGAAGAGCTGGGGATCACCGAGTTGCACAGTGACCACGATGAGGACGGTGACGGACTGGATGACTACACGGATTTCGTACTGGGCGCCAGAGCCTACATCGCCACCGGCCCCCACTACCAAAGTAAATACTACGACGGCGGCTATCCCGATGACGGTCTGGGCGTATGCACCGACGTCATCTGGCAAGCCTTCATGGCGGCGGGCTACAACCTAAAGGATCTGGTGGATGCAGACATCCGGCAAGCCCCCGAAGCGTACCCCTTCATCCCCACGCCCGATGGCAATATCGACTTTCGCCGTGTCAACACGCTGGACACCTTCTTCCGCCGCCACGCGCAGGTTCTGACCACCGACTTTGACGATCCGGAAGCCTGGCAGGGCGGCGACATTGTGATTTTCGGTGACCGTGACCACATCGGCCTGTGCTCCGACCTCCGCAACCGTGACGGGATTCCCTTTCTCATCCACCACGGCAATCCTGTGGAGGACGCCGTGGAACGCAATCAAATGGGCCGCCATCCGGTAACCGGTCATTTCCGATGGCTTTCCTAAAAAAATATTCCTTTCGTCTTCATCCTTTTTCTCAAGAACTCTAATTTTCTCTAAAGAAATATAAGTTAATAATTGATTTTATGAAGTTTTATGGTATACTGATTTTGTATGAATATAAAACATCTCTGTTTCATTTGGAAAAGCAATTGCTGCCCGGTAAATTTTGCCGTCACAGCCACATTTCAGGAGATCTCACTCTGATTTCCCAACCACTTTCCGTATGAAGCTTCCTACACGCGGGTAAGATAAACCCGATGATACTTACAACCTAAGAAAGGGTGCCTATTTTGAATCAGTATATTATTCACGGCAACCGCCCCCTGTTTGGTGAAGTCACCATCAGCGGCGCGAAAAATGCCGCCGTTGCTATTGTCCCTGCCGCCCTGCTGGTGGACGGCGTATGTCGTATCGAAAACGTCCCCCAGATCAGCGATGTAACACTGCTGTTCTCCATTCTTGAGTCTCTGGGTGCCAAGGTGCGTGTTCTCAATCAGCACGCAGTGGAGATCGACTCCCATGCCATCCACAGCACCAAGGCCACCTTCGATCAGGTGCGCAAGATCCGTGCTTCCTACTACCTTATCGGTGCGCTGCTGGGCCGTTTTGGCGAGGCTACCGTGGCGATGCCCGGCGGCTGCAACTTCGGCGTCCGCCCCATCGATCAGCATATCAAGGGCTTTAAGGCGCTGGGCGCTGACGTGACCGAGGGCAACTTTGTCCACGCCAAGACCAAGGGCGATCGTCTGGTGGGTGCCAACATCTACATGGACGTCGTGTCCGTCGGTGCCACCATGAACGTGATGATGGCCGCTGTACTGGCAGAGGGCACCACCACGATTGAAAACGCCGCCAAGGAGCCCCATATCGTGGATCTGGCGAACTTCCTCAACTCCATGGGCGCCGACATCAAGGGCGCCGGTACCGATTCTATCCGCATCCGCGGTGTGGAGAAGCTGACTGGCGGCACCTACGGTATCATCCCCGACCAGATCGAGGCAGGCACCTACATGGCCGCTGTCGCCGCCACTGGTGGGCAGCTGCTCATCAAGAATATTATCCCCAAGCATATGGACTGCATCTCCGCCAAGCTGATGGAGATGGGCGTCTATATCGAGGAGATGGATGATACTCTGCTGGTACGCCGCAGCGAGCCGCTGCAGCGCGCTAACGTCAAGACCCAGCCCTACCCCGGCTTCCCCACCGACATGCAGCCCCAGATCGCTGCCGTGATGACACTGGCTGAAGGCACCAGCCTTGTGACTGAGGCCGTGTGGAGCAACCGTTTCCGCTATGTGGACGAGCTCAAGCGTCTGGGTGCCAAGATTCAGGTGGATGGCCGTGTGGCTGTCATCGAAGGTGTGGATCGTCTGGTGGGCGCACCGATTCAGGCCTGTGACCTGCGGGCAGGCGCCGCACTGGTTGTGGCCGCTCTGGCAGCCGAAGGTACTACGGAGATCAGTCAAGTCCAGTATATCGAGCGCGGTTACGAAGATCTGGTGGGCAAGCTGCGCGCTGTCGGCGCTGACATCCAGATAATTGACGTGCCGGATGAGGAGATGTGCGCAGGACACATCGGATAAAATTTGTCTCATACAACAGCGTTCGCCTGACCAACCCTCCGGCGAACGCTGCTTTCTCTATTTTTGAAACGAGGTATACCCATTGATGACCCTACATACACTGGCCAGTGGCTCCGAGGGCAACTGTCTGCTGGTTACCAGCGGCACGACCCGCCTTTTGGTCGATGCCGGCATCTCTCTGCGCCGGATCAAAACCGCGCTGGCACAGCTGGAGCTGAGTGTGAATCAACTCAGCGGTATCCTGCTGACCCATTCCCACTCTGACCATGTGGCGGCACTTCAAACATTGGTCAAGCATCACACCGTCCCCATTTACGCCAGCTTCGATACAGCCCAGCAGCTATGCAGGCGTGTATCCGGTCTTGCGCCGCTTCTCCACACGGTGGAGCGCAGTACCGAGTTCTCTGTGGGCGATTGCCGCATCACCGTCTTTCCTACCTCCCACGATGCCCCCGGCAGCGTGGACTACCGTATTGACGGTACCGAGGGCAGCGTTGGCGTCCTTACTGACACCGGCTATGTGACGCAGCGCGCTGCCGAGGCATTAGAGGGTGTGGAACTGCTGGTTCTGGAGAGCAATCACGATCCGGAATGGCTGCGTTCCGGCCCCTATCCCTACCATCTGAAGCAGCGCATCCTTGGCGAGGAGGGTCATCTCTCCAACGAGGACGCCGCCCATTTTGCCGCCGAGATGGCGCGGTGCGGCACGCAGCAGATCGTACTGGCGCACTTGAGCCGCGAGAATAACACCCCGGCGCGGGCACTGGAGACTGTACAGCGTCACATGCTCGCCGAAGATCTGGGCCATGTGCGCATTACCGTAGCGCCGCGCAGCGAATTGAGCGAGGCCTATCGGACGGAGGTACAGCTATGCAGAAGATAACTGTTTTATGCGTGGGCAAGCTGAAGGAGAAGTTCTACATCGAGGCCGCCGCCGAATATTGTAAGCGGCTGCAGCGCTTTTGCAAATTGGAAGTGATCGAGCTGCCGGAGTACCGTCTGCCGGAGAACCCCTCTGCGGCGGAGATTCAAAAGGCACTGGAAACGGAGGGCAACGCCATCCGCGAAAAACTGCCCCGCGGCGGCGCCGTGGTGGCCATGTGCATTGAGGGCAAGACCTGCCCCAGTGAGTCCTTGGCCCAGAAGCTGCAGGATTTTGCCGTGTCCGGCAAAACGCAGGTCACCTTCCTCATCGGCGGCAGCGTTGGCTTGGATGCACAGCTGAAGGCGCAGGCCGATTGGCGGCTCTCCATGTCGCCCATGACCTTCCCCCACCACATGGCCCGCATCATGCTTTTGG
Source organism: Oscillospiraceae bacterium (assembly GCA_020025345.1). Lineage (GTDB taxonomy): Bacteria > Bacillota > Clostridia > Oscillospirales > Oscillospiraceae > Vescimonas. Next base: position 4,900 of record JAHHSH010000001.1, read on the forward strand.
AGCAGATCTATCGCGCCTATCAGATACAGGCAGGTACAAAATACCACAAATAGGAGGACTTTTTATGGATAAAAGTAACTGGGCACTGGGCTCCAATGTCCCCTCTTGGCCGCTGGACGCACAGGGGCAGGAGGAGAAAGCCGTGCTGCTGCGGCAGTCCTTTGACTCCGCCGCCGACTCGGATATGACCATCTCCCTGCTGGCAGCCTACAACATTCCCTGTTTTAAATACTACGATCTGGACGGCGGCGCCGGGAAGGTCATCAACGGCTTTTCCGGCTACGGCGCCAGTCTCTATGTTCCCACCTCCCTCTTGGAGGAGGCACAGGCCATTTTGGCCGCCGACCCTATTGACGAACCGGAAGAATAATCGGAAAGGAGCACACCTATATGTCTTACCATCAGGAATACGAAAAGTGGCTGCATAGCGGCGTACTGACTGAGGAGGAGCTGGCAGAGCTGCAGAGCATCGCCGGCGATGAAAAAGAAATCGAGAGCCGCTTCTACGGCCCGCTGGAGTTCGGTACTGCCGGACTGCGCGGCACCATGAAGATGGGCCTGCACCAGATGAATATTTATGTGATCCGGTGGGCCACCCAGGGCTTTGCCGAGGTCATCTGCGCCGAGGGCGAGGAGGCCAAGAAGAAGGGCGTGGCAATCTGCATGGACTGCCGCATCAACAGTGATGTTTTTGCCCGGGCTGCCGCCGAGGTCTGCGCCGCCAACGGCATCCATGTCCGTCTGTTTGAGAGCCTGCGTCCCACTCCCGAGCTGAGCTTTGCTGTCCGTCAGTACGGCTGCCAGGCCGGTATCAACGTGACCGCCAGCCACAACCCCAAGGAGTACAACGGCTACAAGGTCTACTGGGCCGACGGCGCACAGCTGCCTCCCCAGCACGCCGATGCCATCGCCAAGCGTCTGGAGAAGATCGACATCTTCAAGGACATCAAGACCATGAACTACGACGATGCCGTGGCACAGGGTCTCATTGAGATTCTGGGCGAGGAGACGGATCGCCTGTTCATGGACAACGTTCTGGATATGATCAACGACAAGGAGTCCATGGCCAAGGTGGCTGACACCTTTGAGGTGGTCTACACCCCCTTCCACGGCTGCGGCCACAAGCTGGTGCCTGAGGCACTGCGCGCTCTGGGCGTGAAGCATCTGCACTGCGTCCCCGAGCAGATGGTGCTGGACGGCAATTTCCCCACTGTAGTCTCCCCCAACCCCGAGAACCCCGAGGGCTTCTATCTGGCCATCGATCTTGCCAACAAGGTAGGCGCTGACTTCCTGCTGGGCACTGACCCCGACAGCGACCGCGTGGGCATTATGGTCCGCAGCGCCGACGGCGATTTCATCCCCGTCACCGGCAACCAGACCGGCGTGCTGCTGGCTGACTATTTGATCGGTGCTATGAAGCGTGCCGGTAAGCTGCCCGAAAATCCCGTTCTGCTCAAGACCATCGTCACCACGGAGATGGCACGCAAGGTGGCGGAGGCCAACGGCGTTACCTGCTACGACACCTTCACCGGCTTCAAGTTCATGGCCGAGAAGAAGAACGCTCTGGAAGCCAAGGGCGAGGGCAAGGTGATTTTCGCCTATGAGGAGTCCTACGGCTACATGCTGGGCGACTACGTCCGGGATAAGGACGCCGTCACCGCCTCTTTGCTCATCACTGAGATGGCTGCATGGTACGCGGCGCAGGGTATGACCCTGTACGACGCTCTGCAGGAGCTCTACAAGAAGTACGGCTGGTACGGCGAAAAGACCCACAACCTGGTGATGCCCGGTCTGGACGGTCTGGAGAAGATGGCACAGCTGATGAAGAAGCTGCGCGAGGAGCCCCCCACGCAGATCAGCGGCGTGGATGTGGTGGTTCGCAAGGATTATTCCGACGGCACCGTCATCGATTGCCGCACCGGTGCGAAGTCCACCATGGAGCTCTCCGGCTCCAACGTGCTGCGCTTTGAACTGGCAGACGGCACCGTCATTCTGGCTCGTCCCTCCGGCACCGAGCCCAAGATCAAGATCTATATTCTGACCATCGGCAAGGATGCTGCCAGCCGCGACGCAAACATCGAAAAATACAGCCAGTGGGTAACCACTCTCCAGTAATCGTCTCTATTACAAAAATAAGCTGCCGCAGACAAGTTGTCTGCGGCAGCTTTTCTTTCTGTATGTCCAGCGAAAAAAGGGCAGGATATGCTTTGACATATCCTGCCCTCTCAAAATCAATGTTCCACATGCAGATGTGTCTGCATCCAATCCGAGATGGTGCTGTACAGCCGGTCATAGCCGGGCATGGTCAAGTGGATCCCATCCGAGGCGATCATATTGGAGAAATTACGATCCTGTAAAAATGCCTCCCGTACCGGGATCAGCGGCAGATTCTCCTCTGTGGCGAACTTTGCCACCGCATCGGAGTACCACTCCTGATAGCGGTAAATCGTCTGGGCATCCCCCAGCCACTGCAGCACCTTATCCTTATCCACTCCGTTGCGGCAGAAGAAATCCAGATAGCGCTGGCCATCAACGGGAGGCAGTGTCATCAGCACCGGCTGAACTCCGCTCTCTGCCAGAGCCGTAGTGGTCTCCTTCAGCGTCTGCAGAAATTCCGGCATCTCTGTATGGCAGTGGTGCTCTCCCTCCGGGTTGGCCGCCACTTCTTCCCAGTTGAAATCGCAGTCATTGCCGCCGAAATCCACCAGCGCATACTTGGCATCCATACCGCGCTCCAAATCATGCTCGACCAGCGCCTTTCCCTTGCGGATGGTGGCACCCATCTTAGCGCGGTTGATAATTTTAAATCCCTCCGGGACATACTTATCAATGATCTCATTGATGTGGAAATGATAGCGGAAATTCTCATCCGGCATGGTAGCCTTGAGCAACGAATCCCCGTACGCATAAACTTGAATTTCCATATAATAACCCCCGCATCATTTATCGTTATATCTAATATAGCATATTACATCTCGCAGGTCAAGTAGTATTTTTTGTCGTTTTGTTGCATTATCATCCATTTTCTGTTATAATCAACGCAATCAATACAGGAGGTGCAACATGGCATTCGATCGTGAACTGCTTGTTCATAAGCTACAACGCTGGGAAGACTATATTCAAAACTATCATCTGCCGGAATGGGATACGATTCCTAATTTCGGACTATATATGGACCAGGTGATCGTCCTTTTGCAGCAGTATCTCAGCTTTATCCCCACATCTCCCGATGGCAAGGACAGCTTTGTTACCGCCTCCGCTATCAACAATTATGTTCGTCTGAAGGTGATGCCCGCCCCGGTAAAGCGGAAATATAGCCGGGTGCATATCGCCTACATTATGATGATCCTCATGCTGAAGCTCTCCATGAGCATCAGCGACATCCAGCGCCTGCTGCCCTCGGAGATGTCTGAAGAGCAGGTACGCGCCGCCTATGAGGAATACGCAAAAAATTTCCGCTGCATGGCCCTGACGTTTACACAGCAGGTACACAGTGCAGCGGAAAAGCTCCAGACGCCGTCATCCTCTGCGGATGCGGCAGCTACCGGTTTGATTATTGAATACGCACTGACTGCCGGCTTCAACAGCCTCATGGCGGAGAAGCTGATTCGCCTTGCCGATGCAGACACCCAGGCCGTCCTGACCGCAGAGACGCAGCAGCCGTAATTTTCAGCAGCCGGGCTCCTCGGCCTGCTTGCCGGTAATCTCCGCAGGCGTGATGCGCAGGACACAGGTCGCTGGGAGATACTTCTCCAGTACCTCCTCAAATCGATCCATTCCGGTCGGATCATAGTGCGTTCCGAGAAGCAGCAGGGCTTTCACCTTTTCGCCCTCATCTGTCACCTCCTCGACTGTACCTGTGAACACGGCAGAGTCGAAGCTCATCTCAAACTCCCGGGGAATCGACCGGGATTTGGAAACCGCACTCAAACAGGTCTTGGGATTCTCCCGCAGCATCTCCAGCTTTTTCCCCACCTTGGCGCAGTGTATATAGATCACCCCGTACTCCCGATCTGCCACCGGACTGACGGGAATACAGTAGGGCGTCCCCGCCTTGTCGCTGAGGGCCAGCACGGCATAGGGAGCCTGTTCCAATACCGCCCACGCGAAGTCGGCGTCACGCAAACGTTCTTTTCGGTTCATCGTCATCACACTCCTTTTTTCTTTAGTTTGCACGATACAGCGATATTTGTCAATCGCCATATTGCTATATAACCGCCTCCGGCGGAGAAGGGACCATACACATGACTTGGTTTTACGATCTCATCCACAATCCGTTTTTGATCACTGCCGTGTCCTCCTGGGCCATCGCACAGGTATTGAAGGTACTCATCAATGCCTTTATGACCAAGAAATTCAGCATTGAGCGGCTCTTCGGTGACGGCGGTATGCCCAGCGGCCACTCTGCTACCGTCTCATCCTTAGCGGCGTTCACGGCACTGCGCTGCGGCTGTGATTCCTTTGCATTTGCCGTCACCGCAGTCATGGCCATCATCGTCTGCCACGATGCCATGGGGGTACGGCTGGAAACCGGCAAGCAGGCGATGGTTCTCAACGAGATCATCAAACACTTCGAGGATTTCGCCAAGGAGGATCTTTTCTCTGTGACGCTGAAGGAATTTGTCGGCCACACCCCCTCCCAAGTGTGCGTTGGTATTTTACTGGGCATTGCCAACGCCTTTTCCATGAACCATTTCTTACCTTAAAAACGCCAAAAGGCTGCGGACACATCGGTGTCCGCAGCCTTTTTTATGCATTGGTTTATAACTCGATCACATCACCGGCACAGGTATCCAGAATAGGTATGCGTGCGTGGATCGCCGCTCTGGCATAAAAGCCGGTACAGTGGCAGGGGCGAAGATTGGTCGGATGCAAATTTGCCAGATAGTCCACTGTGCGCTGCACCTGCGGATTTACCCGCCGGCTCAACAGATGGAAACCGCCCACAATGCCGCAGATCCGATCATCCCCGCAGACCTCCTTCGCATATTCCGTGATGTTCACAATGCCGGAATGGCTGCATCCGGTGATGATGGTCAACCCCTCCTCACCACGGTAGACCAGCGCCGTATCATCCGGCAGGAAATCCGGCACCCAGCCGTCCTCCGTCAGCCGCTCCCCCACGGGCCTTTGCGATTCAAAATCGTTGCGGCGCGGGATCTCGCCCAAGAAAGTAATGTGCTCAGACAGCTGCACCGGCTTCCGGCTCAGACGCAGATCAAACCGCTCCGCCGCCTCCGTCCTTGTCAGCGGCATCCCGATGCTTTCCCCGTCATAGCGCCTTGCTGCAAACGCCTCGGGATGTGCATAGAGCGGCAGCTCCCCCGAAAAATCCGGCAGACAATCGAGGCCGCCGGTGTGGTCATTGTGCCCGTGAGAGAGTACCAGCGCCGTCAGATGTGTCAGGTCAATGCCCATTCTCCCGGCGTTCTTCACATACACATCGCTGTAGCCCGTATCCATCAAGATCCGTGCATCCCCATCCTCCATATAAAAAGAAATACCCGGCTCTCCCAGATAGTAAGAATCGATCCTCGTGTTATTGTCGCACAAAACTGCCAGTTTCATGGAAATGCCCCTCTCCGTTTCTATATTGGGATAACAAAAAGGGACAACTGCACCCAGCTGTCCCTTTCCTTCACTTACTCGCCAAACCAAGCGCGGGCATAAGCAGCCAGCGCCGGGATCAAATCCTTGATTTCCCGACCGGATGTATTGATACACAGGTGATAGCCCTCTTTTGCGCCCCACTTCATATCACTGTACATCTGGTGATACTGGCTGCGCTGCTTATCGATCTGACGGATCATTCGCTCCATCTCACTGCGGCTCAGATTTTCACCCTCCGGCGCACGCTCAATACAGCGCTTTACGCAGGACTCCAGATCCGCATAGACGAAGAGATTCAGCGGATGCATATCCTCCAAAATCACATCGGCGCTGCGGCCCACGATCACACAATCACCCTGCTTGGCAAAATTCTCAATAATCTGACGCTGCGCCGCAGCCACGCGGATGGACTGATCCATGATCTGCAGCGGCGGCATGGCGAATCGATGTCCGATGGTCATGGGATACGCAGCCTCGATGCTCCGCTCCGACACATTGGCAACATACTGTTCGTCAAAGCCATTCTCCTTGGCAATCATCTCGATGATCTTGTTGTCATAGCAGGGAATTCCCAGTGCTTCGGCCAGACGCTTTCCCAGCTCACGGCCACCACTTCCAAATTCACGGCTGATGGTAATAATCTTCATAGTCGTACCTCCCTGTTTGTGCCTATTATACTCCCCGGCCTGTGGCCTGTCAAATAACGTAGTGTTAACATTTTTGCTCTGGCATTAAGAAAAAATATCCTCCGGCCTATACCGGAGGATATTTTTTAATACTGATAGCAGCTGCCGCCTACAAATTCACGCACAATGGAATTGAGGGGCACATAAGGGCTGTGCAGCGGTGCTACGCCGTGGACGATCTTCATAAGATCGGTCAGTCCATGCTCCTCCAGAAACTCATCGTCCAGCTCTTCCTGAAAATTAGGCATCTGACACAGATACTTAGCCAGCAGGCAGGGCTCATAATCGTGGAACGTATCGATATGGACACTGGCATTGTCCTTATGGGGCATGATGTAGTTGATTTCGCCGCGATCCACGCTCTCTGCTCTCTCCACCGTGTCACGCATAGAATGTCCGCGGGTGGCGTAGTCACGGATCATACGACGGGCCACACGCAGCTGCTCCGGCCGCACGATCTTATCATCATCCGTGATGATACGAGTGCGGGGCGCTACATACACACCGGTCGCCGCGCCGCGGATCTTATCGAAGATCAAAGGATTGAGCATATGGATGCCCTCGGCAATAATAATGCCATCCTTGCTGCCCTGCATGGTGCGGTAACCACCGGTCTTTCCGGCCTTGAAATCGTACCAGGGCACATCTACCTCCCGGCCCTCGGAGAGCTGGCTGATGACAGAAATCAGCAGATCCACATTGACACAGTAGGGAGACTCCCAGTCGACGGCCTCCGGCGGACGCTGATCAAGGGGCAGGAAAAAGTTATCCATGCTCAAAAGGCAGACATGGACACCCAGGTTTTCCAGATACTCCTGCAAACGCATGGCCGTGGTAGTCTTACCGCTGCCAGAGGGGCCGGTCAGCGCCACAAAGGGGCGATTAGCCTTATCCGCCAAAATCGAAGCCGCGGCAGAACTGATTTTATCGTGAAATACCTCTTCACAGCGCAGCACAAACTGCGTCTCATTCCGCATGGCATAATTGATATTTTCAAGATCGATCACGCGCATGATTCTCGTTTCCTTTCTCAGTGAAAATATATTTGTATATTATACCACTTTTTCCCCTATTGAGCAAGCACTTTACTCTGCACTCCTGTTGGCGCACGCCTTAGGGCATGGCATACTCCCTCAGCGCAAGCGCCCCCAACACCGAGTGAACAGGCACAGCAGAGAAAAGACTCGTTTTTAAGTATACGGGCATCTTTCGGCTACCATTCCATTTTAAAATATGATAAAATCAAACTGCCTTATCAAACTTTGCAGGAGAATCCCACCATGAAGCAATACACAAGCAAAACAGAATTAAAAAGCGAAATTGAAAATGCCTACCGCAAGTATATCAACGAATTCCATCACATACCGGAGGAATTGAAAGATCAGCGCTGTGAGGATGTGGATAGAACTCCTGCGGAAAATCTTGCCTATCAGGTAGGCTGGACAACGCTCGTTTTGCAGTGGGAGCAGGATGAGCGCGCCGGTTTGGACGTAAAAACCCCCTCTGACAAGTTCAAGTGGAACCAGCTGGGGGAATTGTATCAATGGTTCACCGATACTTATGCAGGACTTTCTCTCCACGAGCTTTGCGCAAAGTTAGATACCAATATAACCGCCATCTATGAAATGATCGATTCCATGAGCGACGAGGAGTTGTTCCTTCCGCATCAGCGAAAATGGGCAGACGGGGCAACCAAGTCCGCCGTATGGCCGGTTTACAAATTCATTCATGTAAACACGGTTGCCCCCTTCGGCACATTCCGAACTAAAATTCGGAAGTGGAAAAAGCTGAGTCTGTAAATTTCCAGCTCATCCTGTCCTCTGTTTCCTCGAAAAAACAGTATTTGCAAAAGAGATGAAACCGGCACGACGAACGTCATGCCGGTTTTTATATTTTTCTGTCTGGGAGATACTCACAGCCGAACAGCATTCCTTTCTGCTTGCTCCCCGCTCTCCGGGCAATAGGGCTCTGCGGCACATTTTACATTTCTTGCATTGAAAAGCGCATTATTCTGCGCCATAAATCTACGATAAAAAAGCAGGCAGCTATGTCCACAGCTGCCTGCTTTTTCCATGCTCTGTTCTTTTTGGCAAATGTCCTTTATAACAGCGTCTCTTCTGCCGGGATTTCCCGCGCCAGCGCCGCATTCTTCATGCGCCGATCGTCGCTGATCTCCCGCAGCACCGTGATGCCCTCCGGAAAGGTGAAGGGCTGCTCCTCGGAGGTGAGTTCCACCTCCATCACTGCCACCTTCTGCCAGAAAGGATAGACGTCGATTTCAAAGAGAAATCCCTCGTGGGGCAGGCAGTAGCGATGCTTGACGATGGTCTGCATCTCCGTATCCCGCCGCCGCAGCAGCTGTTCATAGGTGGCTCGATCAATGGTGCTCTCCCGCTCTACGCAGGTACGGTTCGTGCGAAATTCCTTCTCCGTATAGAAGAACTCCTCCCGCTCCCCTATGCGGCGGCGCACACGAGCGGTCACGTCGGGAGCCGCTTGAAGATAGGTCTGCTCCATCTCATAAACGGAGCTGCACCGTGTCCGGAGCGCCGCTTCATCCGGGCGCACGATGAGAAATTTCCGTTCAATCTCCAAGCTCACAGCGCATCCAGCTCCTCTCTCGTTATTAACAGGTTCAGTGCCTCCAAAAGGCCATTGGCGGTGAGGTGGGAGGGCAGCTCCAGCTTTTGGAGCAGTTCCTGCCGCCGCGCCACAGATCCCGGTCCGATCAAACCGTGATCCATGAGATCCGCCTTGGTGATGGGGTCGGTATGCGCCATTGCCTCTTCTCCCTCAAAGGTAGCACCGCTGCGGCGCAGCACCTCCAAGAGCACCTCCGGCTTCATGCCCTCTACGCCCAGCTTACCCTCCTTGCCGGCCTTGCGCTTGCGGCGCTCCTTGCCGGCGATATCGGGAATGTATGCCTGCTTGACCTGCTCCTTTGGCAGTGCACCTTTCAGATAGCCCCGGATCACAAATCCGGCGCCGTCGCTGTCGGTAAGGAGGATCAGTCCCCTCTGCTCCGCCAGACGCCGGAAAAAGGCCAGTTTCTCCTTATCATTAAAGACGCCGAAGCCGCCTGTCTCCACCACGGTGGCATCCACCACCTGCAAGAGGGCGTTTTTATCGTAGCGCCCCTCTACCACGATCACTTCACGAATTTTAGGTTTCATCTGCTGCCTGCCAATTCCATCATCAACAGCTTCAGCTCTGCCTCGCTGTTGATATTCTTCTCACTCTTCATCCGCCGATCCAGTATCTGACAGCGCAGTACGGCCCGCTGGCACCAGTCGTGATCTACGCTGCGTGCCGCACCCAGCAGCAGCTTGGCCGGATAGTCATTGCGCATCCCCCACAGATCTCGCAGCCACATCCGATCCTTCCCGGCATCCAGCGCCATGCGGGCGGTATAGAGCCGCCGCAGTTCCTTACCCATAGCCGCCAAAATCACAATCGGTTCCGTCTGCATCCGCAGAAGCTCGCCCAGAATTTTTGCGCCGTCATCGTACTTTCCCGACGTGATGCAGTTGGTCATATCGAAGATACGTGCATCTAATACCGGGTCCGCCACGGCGTTGATGTCGGCAATGGTGATGCTCTGTCCCTTGGCATAGGCACCGATCTTCTCGATCTCTGGCACCAGATCCGTCATCAAAGAGCCACAGGTGAACAGCAGGTGATCCACCGCGGCGCTGTCGATGTCGTGGCCGGTGGCCGCAGCGCGACGCTTCACCCACTTCATCAGCGCGGCACGATCCTGCTGGCAGAACTCCACCTCCTGCACATACGCATCGAGGGCCGCCGTCAGCTTCTTCATCTTGCCGTCCCGCTTATACTCCAGCAGGTCATAGACGAAAATCAGCGTACAGTAGGGCGGCACATCGCTGAGGATCTCCACCAGCGCCTTGCGGCTGCTCTCGTCCAGTTTGAAGATGTCCAGATCCGTCACCGTTACCAGTGTGTGCTCTGCCATCATGGGCATGGCCTCCACCGCGTCGGCCAGCGCCTGCATCGCAAGGCCCTTGCCCGCAAGACGGTGATCGTTGAATTCTTCAAACCCGGCAGGCACCAACGCAGAGCGAATCTCCTCCAGATACCTCTGGCGGAGATAGCTCTCCTCGCCGTAGAAAAGATAAATATTTTGAAGCGTTCCCGCCTTCAGATCGGCGCGCAGCCGATCAAAGGCCGCGCTGCTTTTCTTGGTGGTTTTTCCTGCCATTCCTTAGTCTCCTTTATACACTGTCACGGAAATATTTCCCTGCAGATCGGTGCGATAGATCTCTGCCCCCGCCTCTTTTAAGCGAAGCATGGCCTCGTCGGAGGGGTGTCCATAGCTGTTGTCCCCTACGCTGATGATGGCCGTCTCCGGCTGCACCGCCTGTAAAAATTCCTCTGCGCTGCTGTACTTCGAGCCATGATGGCTCACCAGCAGCACTTCAATATCCGGCAGGTCGTACGTCTTAACCAGCTTACGCTCCGTAACGCCCGCCATATCACCTGTAATCAAAACGTCAAAATCGCCATCGGAGCACAGTGCCGTCAGCCCCTGCTCGTTGAGATCTCCCTGCATAGCACCCAGCGGCGGATAGATGCGAACACAGCTCTCGCCCAGAGTGTATTCCTGCACTTCTTCTACAAAAACGACCTCTGTGCCCTGCTGCTCTGCCAGCGCTACAAGCCGATCTCGTACGCCGTTCTCATCCTCGATATTGGGCAGATACAGCGTCTCCACCGGAATACGCAGCAGCACTTCGTAGAGCCCGTTGGTGTGGTCTGCGTGATAGTGGCTCACCACCACCGCCCGCAGCTTTCGGATGCCCATACTGCTGATCTGATCGGCCGCCACGCCTCCGGCGCTAATATAGCCGTTGCTGCTGCCGCAGTCCATCAGCATAGCGCCACCCTCATTGCTAATCAGTACGCTCTCTCCCTGTCCTACGTCCAGCGCCATCACATGCATGGCACCGCCGCGATACTCCGCAGCGCCCAGATAGACGGTCAAGCAGAGTGTCAGCGCCGCAAGGACACAGGACACCACATATTTACGCCGTGCCTTGCCTGTCAAAAGGCACACCCCGAACATGACATACACATACATCATCCAGTATTTGAGGTAGCGGTTGGAAAAATAGAGGGCGTGTCCCGGCAGACGCATCAATCCGTGGGCCACCGCCAAGGCGTAGTGAACCAATCCCCACACGGCCCAGCCGATAACCTGCGCCGCCGGAAGCCACACAAAGCCCAGCGGCACCAGGAGGAAAGAAAGCATGAATGCCCAGCTCACCGCCGGCAGCACCAAAAGATTGCTCAAAGGTGACGCCAGCGTCAAAATGTTGAAATAGAAGCCCGTCAGCGGCAGAGTGAACACTAAAGCGCCCAGAGAGGCCGATAGATTGGCGGCCATAAAACTCCAGATGCGCCGCCATTTGCCTTTCACCGGCAGACGCAGCAACCACTGATGGATGCGTCCGGCGCACAGCAGCAGTCCACCGGTGGCGGCAAAGCTCAGCTGCAAGCTCACACTGGCCGCGGCATAGGGATTTGCCAGCAGCAGCACGAAGAGGGAGGCACTCCAACTGGTAAGCCCGTCCCGCTCTCGGTGAAAGATGGGTGCCAGCAGCAAAAAGATCAGCATGATGCACGAGCGCACCACGGAAGGCGTCATGCCCGCCACCATCATATAAAAGAGCAGCACGGCAATGGTCACGGCAGCAAACAAACGCTGTCGCGACTTTGGCAGCAGCAATCCCAAAAGTGTCAGCACAAAAGCGCAGTGAAGACCCGAAACGGCAAAAAGGTGGGTCAGCCCCGCCTCCGACATGGCGATCTCGTCCTCCTCTAAAATACCGCTGCGCTCACCTGTCAGCATGGCAGAGATAAATCCGGCGGTACTCTCGTCCGCCCAGATCTTCCCCGTCATCTCCTGTATGGCCCGCCGCACACGCAGGGGAGTCCACCGCAAGCCGTCGCGGCTGCCATCCCCGATCTCCGGCGTCCCCTGCCCATAGAGGAGCACATGGATGCCACGGGAGGTAAAGTTGGAGATTTTCTTTCCCCGGATCGCGCTGGCATCCTGCCAATAGGCTTTGCCCTGCAGCGTTTGTCCTGGCTCCAGCTCCAGTGCCTGTGCGCCACCGTAGTAGACGGCTTTTGCACCGTCCGAAAGGCGCACCGTCACCTTGCCACCTCGACGGCTCTCCCGGGGATAGTCAATGACCGTGGCGGAGAATTCCCGGCTCTCGCCGCATTGGGACAGCACCGACTCCACCGTCATGGCGTAATAGAGGGAGAAATAGGCGAAGGACGCCGCCAATGAAAAGCTGATGAGCACCAGCCGGAGCCACTGCTTTCTCTTTTTGGCACATTTCTTTTTAAAGCACAGGGCGATCATGCCACACAGCGCAAAAAATCCACACAGCCAGAGTTCCCAGCCATGCAGGGGCAGCAGCACGGAGGAAAAGATTCCCACGGAAAAGGAGAGAGCAATGACAGCCAGTACACGCATTTTTTCTCTCCTCCTTCCTTAACTGATTGATTATACCAAAATTCTCCCCGTGGGACAAGTAGCCGCGGGTAAAAGAGCCTGCGGGGCAATTCCCCCACAGGCTCTCACGTTTATCTTTTTGAGAAATACTTCTCCCGGAAGGGTACCTCCTCCACCTGAAAACTGCGGCCATTCAAGTAGTTCAAAATCCCCGCATCGGTGGTAAAATCGAAAGTCAAACGATAGGAGTAGAGCGCCTGCCGTGTCTCGCCGTAGCGCTTGTTTTTCTCTCCTATGCCGTACTTACCGTCGCCCAGCAGCGGATGCCCCAGATCTGCGAAAGAGGCACGGATCTGATGAGTGCGGCCCGTCAGCAGTTCTACCTCCACCAACGCCAGCTCCCCGCGCTTTTCCAGCGTGCGGTACCGGGTCAGCGCCGTCTTGCCGCCGGGTACGGGGCGATGATAGACGGAAACCTGCTTTTTCTGCTCATCCTTTAAAAGGAAGCACTCGATCTTCCCCTCCGGCGGATTCGGTGCCCCCAGCGTAATGCAGAGATAGCGCTTATCGATCTCCCGATCCCGGATCTTCTCATTGATGATGCGCAGCGTCTCGGCGTTCTTGGCGGCAATGACGATGCCGCCCGTGTTACGGTCGATCCGGTTGCACAGCGCCGGCGTAAAGGCGTTCTCCCACTTGGGATTCCATTCACGCTTCTGGTAAAGGTAGGCCTGGATATGATTAATAAGGGTATTCACCTTCTCCGTCTCATCGGCGTGAACCACAAGGCCGGGGCGCTTATTTAAAAGCATGATATTCTCGTCCTCATAGACGATGTCCAGCGACGGACGAAACAGTGTGAGGAACATATTCTCCTCGCGGGGCTTATCAAAAAACTCGTCGTTGATATAGAGCTGCAGCACGTCCCCCTGCTGCAAACGCTGGTCACGCTGCGCACGAGCCCCGTTGACCTTGATTCGTTTGATACGGATATACTTTTGCAAAAGCCCCGGCGGCAGCAGAGGCAGGGACTTGGAAATAAAGCGATCCAGCCGCTGTCCGGCGTCATTTTTCCCAATGATCAGTTCTTTCATGGAGCCCTCCCGGTTTTTGTGAAATCTTACAGGAAATATTGTATCTTATTTTGCAAAAAAGTCAAAATAAATCTCAGAAAATGTTTGACATTCCTGACGCAATCCTCTATAATACTACTCGTGTCATTGTGAGGTGTACTATGCGTTTGAATGTCAACAAAGTATTGCACACCCCCGAAAGTCAAGAGACTTTCCATTTTGAAATGGACATGTCGGACTTTGATTTCGGAGGTTATTATCCTGCCATTCGACCGGTTGTTGTGGACGGCCGCGTGGTGAATCGGGCAGGCGTTCTCTACTGTGAGCTTCAAGCGGATACGACGCTCCGCTCCGTCTGTGACCGATGTGCCAAAGAGTTCGATGAACCCAAATCCGTCTCCTTCTCGTGCGTACTCGCCGAGGAAAAGCAGGAGGAGGAAAATGAGGACATCGTCGTATTGGAAAACGACGAAGTGGATCTGGCAGAACTGGCCAGAACCGCATTCATTCTCGATATGGACACAAAAACACTCTGCTCCCCCGACTGCAAGGGACTTTGCCCCGGCTGCGGCGTCAACCTCAATGAGGAGGAATGCCGCTGCAAGAAGGCAGTAGATCCCCGCTTGGCCGCACTGGCCCAGCTTTTGCAGAAAGATGACGAGTAATTCTATTATTAAATTACTGCTCAGGCAGTTAAGACCAAGGAGGTGTCAACATGGCAGTACCTAAGGGAAAAGTATCTAAACAAAGACGCAATAAGAGACGCAGCTCCGTTTGGAAGCTGAAGGCTCCCGGTCTCGTGGCTTGCTCCAAGTGCGGCGCGCTGCATCTGCCTCACAGAATGTGCCCGGAGTGCGGTAACTATAATGGCCGTCAGGTCAAGGTTATCAAGTCTGTGGCCGCTGGCAACAACTAATTACCGTGTGTCCTTGTTAGGAGGGAAGATTCTTCTTCCCTCCTTACTTTTTTGTCTTTTACAGTTGCTAAAAACACGCTTTTCGTCTATAATAATTTAGATATAGTATGCTACATTCGAGGTTTATCATATGAGTACCATCATCACATCCATCGACCCCCAGAGTCCGGCGGAGCGCGCCGGTATTCAGGTGGGCGAACAACTGCTGCACATCAACGGTCACAAAATCGTGGATGTGTTGGACTACCGATTCTTCGGCTACGATCCCAACCCCATCGTGGAGCTGCAGCAGCCAAACGGCCACCGCCGCACCCTCCGTGTGCGAAAGGAGGAGGGCGTGGATCTGGGGCTCAACTTTGAAACCTACCTCATGGACAAGGCCCGCTCCTGTGCCAACAACTGCATCTTCTGCTTTGTGGATCAGATGCCCCCCGGTATGCGCAAGAGTCTCTATTTTAAGGACGATGACGCACGCCTCAGCTTTCTCATGGGCAACTATCTGACACTGACGAACCTCTCCCCCCGAGAGGTGCAGCGCATCATCGATCTGCGCATCTCCCCTATCAACGTGTCCGTCCATACCACGGACCCGGAGCTGCGCTCCCGGCTCTTGCGCAATAAGCGAGCCGGGGAGGCCATCGACATTATCCGCCGCTTTGCAGAGAACCACATCACCATGAACTGCCAGATTGTCTCCTGCCCCGGTCTCAACGACGGAGCGGCGCTGGAGAAAACACTCCGCGATCTGGGCGAAATGTACCCGTCTGTCAACAGTGTGGCCATCGTCCCCGTGGGCGTCACCAAGTACCGTGACGGACTCTATCCCCTCCGTCCCTATACCAAGGAGGAGGCCGGTGCCGTCATTGATCTGGTGGAGGCTTTCGGCGCTGCTTCCCGCAAGGAGCGCGGTACATCGCTGGCTTGGTGCTCCGATGAATTCTACCTTCTGGCAGGTCGTCCCCTACCGGAGAAGAGCTACTACGAGGACATGGATCAGCTGGAAAACGGCGTAGGGCTGCTGCAGCTTCTGCTGTCGCAGGCCACCATGGCCATCGAGGATCTCTCCCCCGATGACGAAGCCGAACCCTTCGCCATCGCCACCGGCGTGTCCGCTGCCCCTTTTCTCCAGCAGGTGACAGAGCTTCTGCAAGAGCGCTGCCCCAAGGTTCAGGGGCGCGTGTACCCCATCCGCAACCGCTTTTTCGGTGAGACGATTACCGTCACGGGTCTGATTACCGGCAAGGATCTCATGGACCAGCTGCAAGGGCAGGATCTGGGCCAGCGTCTGCTGCTCCCCTCCTGTATGCTTCGAGCCGGCGAGAACGTCTTTTTGGACGACGTCACCGTGGAAGAGGTAGAAAAGGCACTGGGCGTGCCGATTTCGATCGTACCCGCCGACAGCGGCTTTGATCTTATTGACACCATCATGGGGCTGGATGTGGAGCTCCCCAATTTTGCCCTCCCGCCGGAGGATGAATACTATCGCTATAATCCGGGTAATTGACCCGTCTCTATCAAAAGAAGAAAGGTAAGTGATACAATGAAGCCATTGGTTGCCATCGTGGGCCGCCCCAACGTGGGTAAGTCCATGCTTTTCAACAAGCTGGTCGGTAAGCGGATGTCCATCGTGGAAGATACTCCCGGCGTCACCCGTGACCGTATCTACGGCGAATCTGAGTGGAACGGCCGTAAGTTTACGCTGGTGGATACCGGCGGTATTGAACCCAGCACCGATAACATGATTTTGGCCTTCATGCGTGATCAGGCACAGATTGCCATTGATAACGCCACGGTGATCGTCTTTGTCACCGACATTAAAACCGGCATGACCGCTTCCGACCAGGAAGTGGCTCGTATGCTCCAGCGCTCCGGCAAGCCCATCGTGCTGGCCGTGAACAAGATGGACTCCACCGGCAATATCGACCCGGAGTTCTACGAGTTCTACAATCTGGGTCTGGGCGATCCCATCGCTGTCTCCGCCGTCCATGGTCACGGCACCGGCGATCTCTTGGATGCCTGTTTGCAGTACTTCCCCCCGGAGGACGAGGAGGAAGTCGAGGATGACGTCATTCAAGTTGCCATCATCGGCAAGCCCAATGTGGGTAAGTCCTCTCTGACCAACCGGATTTTGGGGCAGCAGCGTGTGATCGTCAGCAATGTGGCGGGAACTACCCGCGATGCCATCGACTCCTATTTTGAAAACAAAACCGGTAAGTATAATTTCATCGACACCGCCGGTATGCGGAAAAAGTCCAAGGTGGACGACAATATCGAAAAGTACAGTGTGCTCCGTGCCACCATGGCCATCGAGCGCAGCGACGTGTGCCTTATTTTGATCGACGCCCAGGAGGGTGTCACAGAGCAGGACACCAAGGTCGCTGGTCTGGCCCACGAGGCGGGCAAGGCCTGCATCATCGTGGTGAACAAGTGGGATCTGGTGGAGAAAGACGGCAGAACCATGGATCATATGCGCGAGGAGATCCGTCGTGACCTCAGCTATATGACCTATGCGCCCATCCTCTTCATCTCCGCGCTCACCGGCCAGCGTGTGCAGCGACTCTTTGAGCTGATCAACTATGTTCACGAACAGGCGTCTGTCCGTATCACTACCGGTATGCTCAACAGCGTCCTGGCCGACGCACAGACCCGTGTGCAGCCGCCCACGGACAAGGGCCGCCGTCTGAAGATCTATTATATGACGCAGGTGGGCATCCGCCCGCCCCACTTTGTCGCCTTCTGCAACGACAAGGCCCTGTTCCACTTCTCTTATCGGCGTTATCTGGAAAATCAGATCCGCAGCGTTTTCGGTCTGGAGGGTACGCCTATCATCATGACCGTCCGCCAAAAGGGCGAGGAGGAATAACCATGTCCATCTACTTTGCAGCCCTCGTTGTGTTCCTGCTCTCCTATCTTCTGGGCTGTCTTAACGGTGCTGTCATCACTTCCCACTTCATCATCCGTGACGATGTGCGCTCCCACGGCAGTGGAAACGCTGGTCTTACTAACTTCTACCGCACCTACGGTGCTCGCTACGCGGCGCTGGTGGTTGTGTGCGATATGGGCAAAACCGCTGCGTCTGCCCTCATCGGAGGCCACATGTTCGCCGTCCTCTTCGGCGATTGGACGCTGGGCGCGCTTATCGGCGGCGCCGGCGCTGTGGTAGGCCACATCTTCCCTGTATTCTATGGCTTCAAGGGCGGCAAGGGCATCCTCTCCAGCGGTATGCTGCTGATTTTGCTGGACTGGCGCATCGCCGTAGTAGCATGGGGTCTTTTCATCCTGCTCGCTGTCTTTACCAGATATGTGTCGCTTGGCTCTTTGGCTGCGGCAGCCAGCTTCCCCATCAGCGCTTTCTTCGTCTATAACCACAATGTGGTGTACACCGTCTTGAGTGTGCTGATTGCCGTGCTGGTCATCTACAGTCACCGCGCCAATGTCAAGCGGCTCGTCACCGGCACAGAGAGCAAATTCCACCGCCATGTAAAAACACCTGCCGCAGCGCAGGAAACAGAGGATAAAGAAACAGAAAACTAAGAAAAGGATGCTTCGGCTATGAAACACAATCAAGTTCGGCAAATCGTTTTCCCGCTTCTGACGGCTTTGATCTGGGGTACTGCCTTTGTGGCGCAGGATATCTGCGCCGACTTTATGGGCTCTATGACCTTCAACGCCTCCCGTTTCTTCATTGCATTTCTCGCTTTACTGGTCATCGTTATGATTTTCGGCCGGCTGAAAAAGGATCGTCCGCAGCTGACGCCGGCAGAAACTAAGAAAGCGCGCAAATCCCTGTTGCTGGGCGGCTTTTGCTGCGGTACGGCGCTGGCGCTGGCGGCTTATCTCCAGCAGGCAGGCATGGAGTATGGCACGGATGCCGGCAAGGCTGGCTTCATCACCGCACTGTACATCGTGCTGGTACCCATCTTCGGCCTCTTTCTGAAGAAGAAAGTCTCCCTCCCTGTCTGGGTCAGCGTTGGTCTGGCTGTGGCCGCCCTGTATCTTCTGTGTATCAAGAACGGCTTCACCATCGAGTCCGGCGACCTTCTCTTGCTGCTGTGCTCTGCCGGTTTCGCCGTCCACATCCTCATCATCGACCATTTCACCCAATTTGTGGACGGCATGAAGCTCAGCTGTCTCCAATTTCTGGTGGCTTCCATCTGGTCTGCCATCGGTATGCTGATTTTGGAGACGCCTACCTGGGCCTCCATCGTCTCCTGCGCTCTGCCCATCCTCTATGTGGGCATCTTCTCCAGCGGTGTGGGATACACCCTGCAGATTCTGGCGCAGAAGGACTCCAACCCCACGGTGGTCACCCTGCTTTTGAGCATGGAGTCTGTATTCGCCGTCATCGCCGGTGCCATACTTCTGCACCAGCAGATGAGCTCCCGGGAGTATTTCGGCTGCGTGCTGATGCTGGTAGCTGTGATCTTGGCACAGATTCCCTTTCCTGAAAAGAAAAAGGCTGTGAAGGGCTAAAGCCTTTCCTCCACATACATAAAAGGAGACGCAAAGCACTATGCTCTGCGTCTCCTTTTTCATGCCTTTCTCTTATCCCGTAACGCCAAACCAGACCAGCCAAAGCACGCCAATCAGAAAAAGCAAGATTCCCCTCTGTTTATACGGTCTTTCCTGTGGCGCTCGGTTCCTATCTCCAACCCTTTTCTTGCCGATTCTCCGGTGTCGACCAACGGTTTTTCCGCTAATTTTTTCTCTCGTAGTATATCTCTGTAAAGAAACTCACACCCAGCGAAAGCGTGAACAACAGCGCGCAGCCAGCACCCATGGCGGTGAGGTGCGTCTCGTCATACAGGCTGCCCATGGCAATAAAAATAAGAACCCCTGCCAGCTGCATCCCCTGCATGATCTGAAAGGCCCGCCGCTTCGTTTTCAGCTCGATCAGCTGATTACGCTCATCCTGCTCTTCCAAGCGATCCTCTGCGGTCAATTTGCGTGAAAGGCTTCGTGCCAGACTGTCCACACCGAGTAAGCAGCCCACAAGCACTGTCACAACCCCATTTACATCAAACTCATGTTTGACCACGTCCATAATCACCATGAAAGCCATCATGGAGAGCCAGACGATACCGAACACAAATTTCTTTTTGTTATAGATTTTCATATCGCAGATCCTCCAATTCCCTGTTTTCTTTCAGACAGCACAGCTCCTCGACGCTCACGCCAAATACTTCCGCCATGCGATAGGCCAGCATCAAAGACGGGCTGTACTGTTCCTTTTCGATGGAAATAATGGTTCGGGCGGATACACGCACCCGATCCGCCAACTGCTGCTGCGTCATCTCTGCCGCCATGCGCAGTTCCTTTACTTTTGTTTTCACGTCTCTCTCCTCCAGAACATGAAGTCGGCTTCATGTGAAGTTAGCTTCATGTTATCACAGGACAGATTCTTTGTCAATACAAAATAGACGTTCTCCCACGTCTACCATCAAAAAAAGGGAGCGCATCCAATACAGATGCGCTCCCTTTTGACCGCTTGGGATTGTTATTCTCTTTTCTCACACACGGCGGCTGTATAGCCCTCCGGCGCCGCAAGTGCTGCCACGGCATACCCTGCCATAGGCTGCACAAAATGCTTCCAGTGTCCCACCGCAGCGCCGCAGCACTTGAGCCGGGCCTCCGTCTCCGTCCAACGTTGGAAAAAGACTTCCGGGTCATCTGTCCCAAAGCGCTCACAAAGATGGGGTTTCACTGCTCGCAGCCGCTCCACATCCACGCCCACGGGAACGTCGGACACGGCACAGAGCACCACATCTCCGCTGTGGCTGAGGCTGAAATGAGCCCCCGTCACCAGTGGTTTTCCATTTTCGCTATACGAAAACGTCACCTGCTCCGGCGTCAACCCCAACTTTTCTGCCAACATTTCCCGTGCAAGACCGCGGGCACAGAGGTGTGGCTTCGGCGCACGGTATCGCGCCATACGCTGTCGTTCCTCCGGCGTAAGCCACTGCGTCCACCGCTGGATTTGGTATTCCTCCACCTGCCGTAAATCTAAAAAACGCACTTCCATGGTTTAGAAGAAAGTAATCTGGCTGGTTTCCGCCATACCGGCGAACGCACCAAGGTTCTTCAGCTGCTCAATATTGGTCTTGGAGAGCTTATTGCAGCAGTTGGAGAACTCCTCAATGGAGATAAAGGTCTTACCCTTGCGCTGCTGCACAGTCGCCTGCGCTGCCGCCTCGCCCAAGCCATGGACGGACACAAAGGGCGGCAGAAGGCCGTTCTCGGTCACGAGGAACTTGGTGGCGTCCGACTTATAGATGTTGATGGTATCGAAGTGAAAGCCACGGAGGTAGAACTCGTAGCATACCTCCAGCGTCACCATCAGGTTCTGCTCCACATCGGTGGCATCCTTGTTGTTCTCGATCTCACGGATCTTCTGCTTCACCGCCTCCAAACCGGCGCAGCAATACTCGGCGTCAAACGCCTTGGCACGGATGGAGAAGAAGGTGGCGTAGAACGCCAACGGACGGTGCACCTTATACCATGCAATACGGAACGCCATCATAACGTAGGCCACGGCGTGGGCCTTCGGGAAGAGGTAGCCGATCTTGGCAAGGGACTCAATATACCAGTCCGGCACATTGTGGGCCCGCATAGCATCCTCCCAGCCATCCTGGAAGCCGCCTTTTTTCACCTTACCCTTACGGACAGCCTCCATGATTTTGAAGGACATCTTGGGATCAAGCCCCATCTTAATGAGATAGAGCATAATATCGTCACGGCAGCCCACCGTCTCCAGAACGCTGGCCGTTCCGCTGACGATCAGATCACGGGCGTTGCCCAGCCACACATCTGTACCATGGGAGAAACCGGACAAACGCACCAACGTATTGAAGTCTTTGGGATGGGTATCCATCAACATGCCGCGGGTAAAGCGGGTATTGAACTCCGGAATGGCCACAGCGCCGGTGGGGCCTAAAATCTCGTCATTTTCAAAGCCCAACACCTTGGAAGAAATAAAGATACTCATGGTATCCGGGTCGTCCAGCGGGATGGTCTTGGGGTCCACACCGGTGAGATCCTGCATCATCTTGATCATGGTGGGGTCATCGTGTCCCAGCATATCCAGCTTTAAGAGGTTATCCTCCATGCAGTGGTATTCAAAGTGCGTGGTGATAGTATCGCTGTCGGTGGCATCCGCCGGATGCTGCACTGCAGTAAAATCCTCTACATCCATATCATCCGGCACAACCACCAGACCGCCGGGGTGCTGCCCCGTCGTGCGGCGCACGCCGACACAGCCCTGGGTCAAACGGTTCATCTCCGCGTTACCGGCAGTCATGCCATTCTCTTCCAGATATTTCCGCACAAAGCCGAAGGCCGTCTTTTCCGCCAGTGTACCGATGGTACCGGCACGGAACACCTGCGTCTCGCCGAACATTTCGATGGCGTGACGGTGGGCTTTGGCTTGATATTCACCGGAGAAGTTCAGATCGATATCGGGCACCTTACCGCCGCCGTAACCCAGAAAGGTCTCGAACGGGATATCGAAGCCGTCCTTCACATATTTTGTACCGCACTCCGGACAAATCTTGTCCGGCATATCAGCGCCGCAGCCGTAGCTGCCATCGGTGATAAATTCACTGTGGCGGCACTTGGGGCAGCGGTAATGGGGCGGCAGGGAGTTCACCTCCGTGATGCCGGACATATAGGCCACCAATGACGAACCCACGCTGCCACGGGAACCTACCAGATAGCCATTCTCCAGACTGCGCTGCACCAGTTTCTGGGCAGACATATACACCACGTCGTATTTGCCGAGGATGCTGTTCAGCTCCACGTTCAAGCGATCCACGATCAGCTGGGGCGGTTTTTCGCCGTAGAGCTCATGGCACTTGTCCCAAACCATGTTATAAAGATCCTGCTCCGAATTCTCCAGCCGAGGCGGGAACAGCTGTCCCGGCGGCAGAAGCTCGATCTCCTCCACCAGATCTGCGATGTGGCGGGGATTATCGATGACCACCTCTTCGGCCTTCTCCTCACCCAGATAGGCAAATTCCTTTAGCATTTCATCGGTGGTTTTGAAGTAGATGGGCAGACTCTCGTTGGCGTCGGGGAACTTCTTACTGGCCAGCAGGATATGGCGGTACACCTCGTCCTCCGGCTCCTGAAAGTGGACATCGCCGGTGGCGCACACCGGCTTCCCCAGCTCCTCGCCCAGCCGAACAATCGTGCGGTTAAACTCCCGCAGTTCCTCCTCCGACTGTACCTCGCCCTTGCGCAGCATGAAGGCGTTATTGCAAAGGGGCTGGATTTCCAGATAGTCATAGAAGGAGGCGATGCGCTTCAATTCCGCCCAATCCTTGTTGGCAATCACGGCTTGGAACAGCTCACCCGCCTCGCAGGCAGAACCGATGATCAAGCCCTCGCGGTGCTGCACCAATTCCGTCTTAGGGATGATGGGCACACGCTTGAAATATTTCAGGTTGGAGGCGGAGACCAGCTGATAGAGGTTCTTCAAGCCCATTTTGTTCTTGGCAAGAATGATGATATGCTTGGGGAATCGGTTGGACTTACTTCCCTTCGGCCGCAGCTTCAGCATCTCATCATTGATCTCCTGCAAGCGGTGGATCCCCATCTCCTTTTGCATCTTCTCAAAGAAGGGAATCAGCATATACCCCACCATCGCGGCATCGTCCGAGGCACGGTGGTGGTTGAAGGCCGGCAGATCCAAGTGCTCGGCCACAATATCCAGCTTATACTTGTGGAGCTCCGGCAGCAGGTTCTGCGCCAGAATCAGGCTGTCCACATAGGTGGGATCAAACTCCAAGCCCACCTTCCGGCAGCCGGCCCGGATAAAGCTGATATCGAATTCCGCGTTGTGGGCCGCCAGAGGACGGCCGTTGACGAATTTCAAAAATTCCCGCAGTGCTTCTTTCAGCTGCGGTGCGTCCGCCAGCATCGCGTCGGTGATACCGGTTAGGCCGATGATCTCCGGCGTCAGGCGGCGGTTGGGATTGACGAAAGTCTGGAACCGCTCGGTGATCTCACCGTTTTTCAGCACCACAGCACCGATTTCCGTGATCGCCTCACGGTTCACCTTCAAGCCCGTTGTCTCAATATCAAAGCAGACGATCTCATCGGCAAAATCCTGATCCTGCGCACCGTGAACCACAATACGATCGTCCAGATTGTTGACAAAATAGCCCTCCACGCCGTAGAGAATCTTGATCTTGCCCTTGGCAACATGCCATGCGTCCGGGAAGGACTGCACCACACCGTGGTCGGTAATGGCAATGGCAGGATGTCCCCAGGAGATGGCCTCCTTGATGACGCTGGTGGTATTGGTCAGCGCATCCATATTGGACATCTGGGTATGGAGGTGCAGCTCCACACGCTTACGATCTGCCGTGTCCTTTCGTCCCTCGTGGGTGATCTTCATAATATTCTGGGGGGCCAGCTGAATATCCTTGCCGTCACGGCTCAGTTCAATATAGCCCTGCACCCGCACCCACATTCCCGGTGCAATGGCATTTTTCAGCGGCTCGGCCTCCCGGCTCTGCATATACTTGCGCACCGTCACAGAGTTGTGGTTATCGGTCATGTCGAAGGTGAGACACCATACACCGGGGCGGCGTGTCTCGTACATCTCGGCAGCAAAGACCTTGCCCTCCAGCACCACGTTGCCCATCTTAGGGTTCAGTCCCTCCATGGTGGACACCTTGCCGCGGATTTCCTTACCCATGAGCACGTCGCTTCCACCACTGCCGCCCTTTCGGGATGCGGTCTGGATATTGATCCGCAGCTGGTTGAGGTCATACTCCTTTTGCAGCAAATGCCGCATGGCCGTCTGCGCCGCCTCCGGAACGTCACTTTGACACTCCACCATCAACTCCATGCTGCGATTTTCTTTATCTAAGGTACCGCCCAAAAGCTGTGCGCCGTCAAATACCAAACGCAACTCACGCGGCGGCACAAAACCGTCAAAAAAATCAAAAAATGGCACTTTTTCTGACATACAGCAACCATTCCTTTCGCTGTGATTGCAGAAATTTCGCCGCCCGAAGAGCGGCGAAATCCCATGTTAAAGCTTCTCAATTTCCTCCATCAAAGCATCCACCAGCTTCTCCTGGGGTACCTTATAGAGGATCTCTCCCTTACGGAACACAAGGCCCTCGCCCTGTCCACCGGCAATGCCCACATCTGCTGCGGAGGCCTCGCCGGGGCCGTTGACCACGCAGCCCATCACCGCCACCGTAATGGGCTTGGTGCAGTTCTGCAGCCGCCGCTCCACCTCGTTGGCAATGGGGATCATATCGTACTTCGTTCGGCCACAGGTCGGGCAGGAAATAAGATTCGGCCCCGTCTGGCGAATCCCAGCGGCAGCCAGAATCTTCTTGGCTGCATAGATCTCCTCCACCGGGTCAGCCGTCAGACTCACCCGCATCGTATCGCCGATGCCCTGGCACAGAAGACCGCCGATCCCGATAGCACTCTTGATCACGCCCATGGATGGCGTACCCGCCTCCGTGACGCCCAGATGCAGCGGATAATCCGTCTGCTCATGGAGCATCTGATAGGCCTCCATATTCACCGGCACACGGGAGCACTTCACCGAAATGCAAATGTCATCAAAATTACAGTCGTTCAAAAGATGTACATGGCTCATAGCGCTCTCCACCAGAGCCTCCGCCGTAACGCCGCCGTACTTACGCAGCAGATCCTTTTCCATGGAGCCGCCATTAACGCCGATACGGATCGGAATACCGCGCTCGCGGCAGGCATCCGCCACGGCACGCACGCGGTCTTGGCTGCCGATATTGCCGGGGTTGATGCGGATCTTGTCGATCCCCGCCTCGGCGCAGCGCAGCGCCAGCTTATAGTCGAAGTGGATATCCGCCACCAGAGGAATAGAGATCTGCTTTTTAATGGCTGAGATGGCTTCGGCCGCCGCCATATCCGGCACAGCCACGCGGATGATCTCACAGCCCGCCTGCTCCAAGGCGTGAATTTGGGCTACTGTCGCCTCCACATCCTCCGTGCGCGTATTGCACATGGACTGGATCGCCACCGGCGCACCGCCGCCCACGGTTACCTTTCCCACATGAATTTCTCGACTCATCATATCACCTACCTAATAATTTTCCACACATCCTGGAGCATGACCACTGCCATCAGCGCCATCAGTAGGATAAATCCTGCGGCATGGATGTAATTCTCAAATTTAGGCGGAATCTGCTTTTTAAAGAGCAGCATACAAATCTGATTGATAACCAGAAAGAAGATCTTGCCGCCATCCAGTGCCGGAATAGGCAGCAGGTTCATCACCGCCAGGTTAACCGCGATCAGCGCAGCCAGATAGGCGATGTTTTCCATTCCATCGCGAACGGTAGCCGCTTGCTCTCCCACCTCGGTCATGGTGGAAACGATTCCCACCGGCCCGCTCAGATCTTTGACACCGGCCTCACCGGTAAAAAGCATTTTCAGCGACAGGCGCGTCATACGCACAAAATCTATCGCATTGTTCCAGCTGTAAGAGATGCGATTTTTGAAAGTGGCCTCCTCCACACCAAAAAAGATACCAAAACCAGTATACGAATTTCCGGACTGATCTTGATATTCCCGGCGCTCCATGGGGAAATCGTTCAGACGTACCTTCTCCCCGTTCCGCCGCACCACCAGATCGAAGGTGCCGTCTGTATTGCGGCCCAGCAAAAAGCCCACGTCGCTATAGACATAGACTCGCTCGCCGTCAATGGAGAGGATCCGGTCACCCACCTGCAGCCCCGCCTCATTCTGGAGCGGGCAGCCCTCGGCAAATTCCGTAATCGTGGGGCTATAAAAAGCCTTGGCGCCGGAATAGAGGATGAGAATGATTACAAGTCCCGTCAAAAAGTTCATGATGGCGCCGGCGGCGAAGATGATCAGCTTCTGCCAAAAGCCCTGATTATTCAGCGCCGCAGGGTCATCGGAGTCCTCCTCTTCCCCCTCCATGGCGCAATAGCCGCCGAAGGGCAAAATGCGCAGAGAGTAGGTGGTCTCCCCCTTGGTCTTCTGAAAAATAGCAGGTCCCATGCCGACGGCAAACTCATTGACCCGCACCCCGCAGGCCTTCGCCGCCATAAAGTGGCCCAATTCATGAAGTGCGATCAATACGCCGAAAACCAGTATGCCAGCTAACACATAGATCATAGATGCAAATTTCCTTTCAAAGTGCCCAGTTGTTGACGCACAGCTTCCCGTGCAGCACGGTCTGCTTCCAGTATATCCTGCAAACACGGCTGATATTTCACTTCTATGCGATTTAAGGCACCCTCCACCAAGCGGTGGATGTCGTTAAAACCGGTTTCACGGCGCAAAAAGGCCATCACTGCCTCCTCATTGGCGCCGTTCATAATGGCGCAGGCGGTGCCGCCTGTCTTGCCGCACGCCCGGGCAATGCGCAGGCAGGGAAACGCCTCCAGATCCGGGGCATGGAACGTCAGCTCGCCACAGGTGAGAAGATCCAACTTCCGATCCGGGGACGCAGCGCGGTTGGGCCATGTAAAGGCGTAGCGAATGGGCAGCTTCATATCCGGCGTACCCAGCTGGGCAATCATAGCGCCGTCCCGGTACTCCACCAGAGAATGAACAATACTCTGGCGGTGGATCACTGCATCCACCTGCTCCACCGGCAGACGGTAGAGCCGCATGGCCTCGATGATCTCCAGCCCCTTATTCATCAGCGTTGCCGAGTCGATGGTGATCTTCGCGCCCATCGACCAGTTGGGATGTTTGAGCGCATCCTCCGGGCGAACAGACTCCAGCTGCTCGTGGCTCCACCCGAAGAAGGGGCCGCCGGAGCAGGTCAGAATCAGACGGGTCACCTCATTGCGATCCCGGCAACCCTGCAAGCTCTGGAAAATAGCGGAGTGCTCCGAGTCCACCGGCACGATTTCCGCGCCGCATCGGTCGGCCTCTGCCATCACCAGTTCACCGGCGCAGACCAGTGTCTCCTTATTGGCAAGGGCGATCCGCTTTTTTTCACGAATGGCCGCCAGCGTAGGCTCCAGACCCACGCTGCCCACCACAGCCGTGACCACGGTATCCGCCTGCGGCAATTTCGCAGCCTTCAAAAGCCCCTCCGAGCCGGAGGCCACCTCCACGTCCAGATCATCGATCCGCTGACGCAGCTCCTTGGCCGCCTCCTCACTGTACATCACCGCCAAGGCGGGATGAAATTCCCGCACCTGCTTTTCCATCAGCTCCACCTGGGAATTGGCCGTCAGCGCAGCAACGCTTAACCCCAGTTCCCGTACTACTTCCAGCGTCTGCCGACCGATCGAGCCGGTAGACCCCAGAAGAGAAATTGTTTTTGTCATAGCTTACTCCTTAGAGCGTCACATAGCTCATAATGATCCAGACAATGGGTGCCGTGAAAATCACGCTGTCGAACCGATCCAGCACACCGCCGTGACCGGGCAGCAGACGACCGTAGTCCTTGATTCCGTACTGGCGCTTGATGAGCGAAAAGCTCAAATCGCCCAGCTGGCCCATGGCAGCACCCAGCAGGCCCAGCAGCAGACACCAGAGGATATTCAGCGGGCGCAGCGTGCACAGCTGGAAGATCACGCGGAAGATCAGCATACCCAGCATGCCGCCCAGAAGGCCGCCAATGGCACCCTCCACCGTCTTTTTGGGGCTGACCTTCGGCGAGAGCTTATGCTTGCCGCAGGCCATGCCGGCAAAGAGCGCCATGGTATCACTGCAAAACGCCGCCACCAGAGGGATCATTACAAGTCCATTGCCGTCGGGCAGCAGACGCAGCCGCAAAAGGCAGCTCAGCGCGCCGGGAATCACGAAACCCGCCACCAGCACGGCGCAGATGTCCGTAAATGACATTGTTTGCGCTCCGCCGTATTCCGCCACAGCCAGCATAAAGGCCCCTACCACCAGTGCTGTCAGCACAAAGAGGAAAAAGGTCCCCACTGCCTCCATAGACGTTCCCGCAAACTGAGGCGCCTGTCCGTAGACCATCCACACCAGAGCGACGCCCATGGTGGCAGAAACCCAGAACCAGCGTCTGGTCTTGTCCACACCGCAGACAGCCGTCAGCAGTTCGTGGGCACCTACAATACTCAAAAGGCTCACCAAAATTGCGGTCGCCCAATCGGGTGCCGCCACCAGCACAGCCAGCAGCAAAGGCACACCCACCACGGCCACCAGAATTCTTTGCTTCATTGTATCACCTTATTTCTTCACACCGCCAAAGCGGCGATCACGCTTTTGATAGTCGATAATGGCCGCATCCAACGTCTGTTCCGTAAAATCCGGCCAGAGCGTATCACAGAAGTAAAACTCGGAATAGGCACACTGCCACAACAGGAAGTTGCTCAGCCGGATCTCGCCGCT
Source organism: Oscillospiraceae bacterium (assembly GCA_020025345.1). GTDB lineage: Bacteria > Bacillota > Clostridia > Oscillospirales > Oscillospiraceae > Vescimonas. The sequence goes on from JAHHSH010000001.1 coordinate 34,015, forward strand.
GGGGCGGATGATCAGCTCCGGGTCGGGGATTCCGGCAGAGAACATATAGCCGGAGAACATCTCCTCCGTCAGCTCCTCCGGCTTCTTCTCCCCGTCTACACAGGCCTGCGCAAAGCTGCGGGCTGCCCGCAGCAGCTCGTCCCTCCCACCGTAGTTCAGGCAGATATTGGCCTGAAAGCCGTGGATATGGCTGGAAATATTGTTGGTGCGCTGCACCATTTCCTGAATATCGGCAGGAATCGCGCTCATATCGCCGAAGAATTTCAGCCGGATCTGATCGCGCTCCATAGAGTCGATGGCCTCCACCATGTACTTCTTCAAAAGCCCCATGATGGTGCTCACTTCCTCCACCGGGCGCTTCCAGTTCTCCGTGGAGAAGGCGTATACCGTCAAATATTCCACGCCCAGATCCTTGCAGTAAGTAGCAATTTTGCGGAACACCTCTGCGCCCACCTTATGTCCGGCAGTGCGAGGCAGACCACGCTGCTTCGCCCAACGACCATTGCCGTCCATAATAATAGCGATATGGCGGGGAAGGCGGCTCATGTCCACCTGCCCCGCCGTCTCCGCCTTCTTGGAATCAAAAAGACCCATTAGACGGACATCAGTTCCTTTTCCTTATTTACCAAAAGGGTATCGAGCTGCTTGCAGCTGTCGTCAGTCAGCTTCTGCAGTTCCTTTTCTGCGCTCTTCAGCTCATCCTCGGTGATCTCGGAGGCTTTCTGCATCTTCTTGAAATGATCCAAGGCATCGCGGCGGACATTGCGCACAGCCACCTTGCCGTTCTCGGTGTACTTGTGGATCTGCTTGACCAGCTCCTTACGACGCTCCTCGGTCAGCTGGGGGAACACCAGACGGATGGACTTGCCATCGTTGGTGGGATTGATGCCCAGATCGGACTCCTGAATAGCCTTTTCAATACCGCGCACAGCCGTGGCGTCCCAAGGGGCGATCACCAGCGTACGGGCGTCAGGAGAGGAAATGGATGCGATCTGCTGGATGGGGGTGGGGGTTCCATAGTAATCTACGTTAATACGGTTAAGCACGCCTGCGTTGGCGCGACCTGCACGCACGGAGTCAAAATCTTTCACGACAGCCTCAATGCTCTTTTTCATTTTTTCCTCATATGCTTTGAATTCAGATTTCATGATGTCTCTTTCCTTTCCTCTTATGTCGGGCGGCGGCTCCATCTGTGCGCCGCTATTTTCAAACTGGTACGTCTTAGCCCTCGTGAACGATGGTGCCGATCTTCTCACCCTTCAGTACGCGGATGATGTTGTAAGGATCCTTCAGCGCAAATACCAGCACCGGAATATGGTTATCCATGGAAAGACTGGTAGCGGTAGAGTCCATGACAGCCAGATGCTGTGCCAGCACATCATCATAGGTGATGACGTCGAACTTCCGTGCATCGGCGTTCTTCGCCGGGTCAGAGTCGTAGACGCCGTCGATGTTCTTGGCCAGCAAAATGACCTCAGCGCCGATCTCCGCCGCACGCAGCACAGCTGCCGTATCGGTGGAGAAGAAGGGGTTACCGGTACCGCAGCCGAAGATCACAACGCGGCCCTTTTCCAGATGACGAATGGCTCTTGCGCGGATATAGGGCTCTGCCACGGCACGAATCTCCAGCGCCGTCTGGATGCGCACATCCACGCCCTTCTGCTCCAGCACATCGGCCATGGCCATGCAGTTCATAGCCGTGGCCAGCATACCCATATGGTCAGCACGGGTACGCTCGATGTAGCCCTCGCCGTTCTTGACGCCGCGCCAGAAGTTACCGCCGCCGATGACGACACCCACCTGCACGCCCATTTCCACGCACTCGCGGATAACCTCAGCCACACGGCCCATTACCTCAAAATCCAGACCGAACTTCTTCTCGCCGGCCAATGCCTCGCCGCTGATTTTCAGCAGCACTCGCTTATATTTCGGTGTCTCCATGACATACTCCTCCACATTTTATGATCTATAGTATTGTACCTTATTTCTCCTCTTTTGCATAGGGGGTAAATGTAAATTTTCCGCCCAATTTCCCTTTTGTCCGCGAGAAATCCCCGTCTGCGCCCCTTGTCCTCCATGCTCCATCTATGGTATGATTGTGGAAAAGTGAGGGTCGCATCATGGAAATCATTCACATAGACAAGCGCATACTGGTGGCCGTCAAGCCCAACGGCGTACTGAGCACCGACGAGAGCGGCGGTATGCCGCAGCTGCTGCGCGAGCAGCTGGGCGATCCCAAGGCCTGCGTCCGTACAGTGCATCGGCTGGACGCCGCTGTCGGCGGCTTGATGGTCTTTGCCCGCTCCGCCAAGGCCGCCTCCCTGTTGGGTCAGCAGATGCAGGAACGCCGCTTTCACAAGGAATATCTGGCCGTCGTCCACGGCACGCCGCCCTCCTCCGGAGAGCTGCGGGATCTCTTGGGACGGGACAAGGTGCGGCGCATCACCTATGTGGCGGAGGAGCCGGGAAAGGACGTGCGTCCCGCTCTTCTGGACTACCAAGTGCTGGACAGCCACAACGATCTGTCACTGGTTCGTATCGTTCTCCACACCGGGCGCACCCACCAGATCCGGGTACAATTCGCCTCCCGTGGCTGGCCGCTGGTGGGTGATCGCAAGTACGGCTCCTGCGCCGACGGAGATTTTCCCATCGCCCTGTGGTCATGGCGTCTCCGCTTCGCCCACCCGGAGAGTGGGGAAACGATGGAATTCTCCGCCCTGCCGCCGCACAGTGGCCCGTGGTGGGGCTTTACCATGCCTACTTAAACGCAAAAGAGGTCCGCCCGAAGGCGAACACCCATAATGACACAAAGTGAACTAGGGTAAGCCCCATACGGAATGTGCCTGAGAAACTCCGACTGTATCACCACAGTCGGAGTTTTTCCTATGACTTCCCACAGTTCTATGTCAAATATCATTCGATAAACAAAAAGCAGGTGCCGGAAACTCCCGACACCTGCTCGTTCTGTTTGTATGTATTCTCTCTGCGTTTTATTGGATGGTCAATCCTCATACTCTCGGAAAGTCTTTGCGATCTTATCTGCCATTTCCTCAATGTCAATTCGATCAGTACCATCGGGCTTGTCGATGACCATAATGTAGATGGGATATCCATCCTTAATCAGGCTGTATGCTACAAAATCAGCACTTTCATAGGGCAGGGGAAATTGGTGTGTCAACTCAATGGCACCCTTTTGCTTGCACATCTCCCATCCGTTAACGGTTACATTTTCCTTGCTGTCAATTCGGACGGTATATTCGTCAGCACGATGCAGTATGCTCTCAAGGCACGCAGCTGTCTGCTTCTTCATATTTTCAAGGACATCTTCCGCTTTCGTGATATTTTTGAGATCGACGTCGTAATATTCGTCAGAGGATCGCTCCAGATACTGGTCGTAGATAACAGCGTAGGAAGCAGTCTCAACCTTAAAGGAAGTGCGGTTTCTCTTGACAAGTGCAAAAGGAGCATCCGCACAATATTCCGCTGCGGTCTGATTTACTCTAACAACACCCTCCAGCTCAGGAAATTCTTCGTAGGGGTGCTCGACATTCTTAGAATTTTCTTTTGATTCAGTAGAACCGGAATTCTGAGAGGATGTTTCGCTTTGAGGCTGACTTGTTCCTTCGCCGCCGGATGGTTGGTCTTTGCTACCGCAAGCGGCAAGAGACAGGCAGAGTGTAAGCGCAAGCAGCATAGAAAGTAATCTTTTCATAAGAACCTCCTTTTGTATCTGGTGAAATCCGTCAAAACAATAAAAAATATCCTTTGCTTAACCACAAAAAGGATATCATAAATAAACGGTTTTTTCAACACAATTCAATTAACTTGTGTATTTACACAAAGCCCGATTTCCTGCATCGTGCATATCTGCCAAAGACTTCTTCGCCGTCGGTAAGTTTTCCCCATTGAGGAAGAGCCCGCATCACATTTGTCTGGACATGGTGCATAGTCCCCAATCCAGCCAAACACCGCTGACCAGACAGAAGCCTAGACCCCCTTTTACCTGCTGCACAGGAAAAGGTTGCCAGTAAACCGCAAGAACACGAGACTGCATAACAGGAAAAGGGCGGCTGTGCCACAGCACAAACCGCCCACCACGGGAAAGATTCTTCAATTGTATAGGGGCTCAGAATGTGTCCCTATGGAACGCCGCCTAATCGGACAGTTCTCTTTTTTATGCTTCCGCGGAACTGCGGTATTTCTGCTCTATACTCTCACCTAAAGAGCGCCAGTACTGGCCTACGCTTTTCCACAGGCCTTCCCCCATCTCTGCCGCCAGACGCAGCAAAATCTGCGCAACCAGCTTCCGCTTTTTCTCGTCAGCACCAACGTATTCCCGCAGCAGCGCCACGCCGCCGGATAAACCGCCCTCGCGCAGGTCATCCAGCGTCTTGGCCTTGCCGCCCATGCTGAGAATACTGTAAAAGGCCTCGGTGAACTCCTGCCGCTCCTGCATACTCATATCCGCCAGCCACTCACGGATGGCGCCGTCAGAAGCCTTCGCCGTTTCCGCCCGCTGCGCGCTGCGGCAAAACTGCCTGCCCAGCACATTCCACGAGAGGGGTTCATGCTGCATAAGGGCCCGGTTGGAGCTGTCGATCAGCTCATAGTCCTCGGTGTGCTCCAGCAGCATCCCTACCAGCGAAGATTCCGGAATGAAGGTGTGGATCTTCTCCGCCACGCGGCGGTACTCCTCCGATGCCAGCACACTCCGGTCAAAGCCGGGGCCGTCGTTGTTGTACGCTGCCAGCAGGCGCTTACGCTGCAGCTTTTCCGGCAGATGCATCGCCGCCCAGGCCGCCAGATTGCCGCCCTTGGAGTGACCGCCCAGCCGCAGCTTTCGCCGCGGGCAGCATTTCAATACCTCCTCGGCATATTCCGTGGCACGCAGCTGCGCCGGAACCGCCGTGAGGAAGCTCATGTTGAAATCCTCCTGCCAGCCCACCAGCGTGGTATCCGTGCCGCGATAGGCGGCAAAGACGCTGCCATCCGGCAGCAGGAAGGAGACGGCAGCAAATTGCATCACTTTCTCCTCGTCGATGCTGCTCTCAAAGGCAAACATCTTCACGTCACGGAACCGGGGCGTGGCCGCCATGGCACGCATCACCGGGATATATTCCTCTTCGGAAAGACCCAACTGCTCATCCTTCTCTGTCAACAATCCACAGACTTCCCCGATAGACATAGCGTCCACCGGCTTGTAGCTGCGCAGCCGAACAATCCGCTGAAAATCAATATAGGAAACAATGCACAAAAGCAGGTTATCCACTTCATTAAAACCATCTTGGGCAAAGGTCAGATCCCCACGCCACGCAAGATAGTCCCGCACGGTTGTTTTCTTTCTTTCCGCCATAGCATCCCCTCCTGTTTTTTCTTATTTTATCATAGTTGATTTAGGGAAACAAGCGGCTTTTCATTCCTTGAAATCACTTTACCGGCAAATAAAAAAGGCGGCATACGCCGCCTTTTTTATTTGCTTTTAGCCCGGAGGCCAGGTCATATCGCGCCCGGAAAGCACATGGAAGTGCAGGTGCTTCACCGTCTGGCCTGCCTGATCGCCGCAGTTATTCACCACACGGTAGCTCTCACAGCCCAGCTCCGCGCAGATCTTGGCAATCACCTCAAAGCAATGGGCCACAATGCTGCTGTTGTCCGCCGTAATCTTGGCAGCGCAGCAAATGTGCTCCTTGGGCACCACCAAAAAGTGGACCGGAGCCTGCGGCTCAATGTCGTAGAAAGCATAGCACAGCTCGTCCTCATAGACCTTGTTGGAGGGGATCTCCCCGCCGACGATCTTGCAGAACAGGCAGTTAGGATCTGTATGCATCGTTCACCGCTCCTTTCTCAAATTTTGTATATAAATCTTGTTTTTTTGCGTTTTATTTCACCTTTTCGGCCACAAAATCATCCACAGCAGCCAGTGCATCGTCGATCTTCAGCACTTCCGTACCGCCACCCATAGCGCTGTCGGGCTTGCCGCCGCCGCGGCCGCCAACAATAGGCGCAATGTTCTTAATGAGGTCGCCGGCCTTGACGCCACGGGCAATGGCTTCCTTGCCGCATACGGCCAGCAGCGTCACCTTGCCCTCATGAGCGCAGGCCATCACGCCCACCACCAGCGGATCCTTATCCCGCAGGAAGTCGCCCATCTTGCGCATGGTGTTGTTATCCATATCGGAGCGCTGTACCGTCACCACATGGAGGCCGCTGACCTCCTTGGCGCCCATCAGGCACTGACGGGCATCGCCCAGGCAGGCCTCAGCGCGCATCTGATCGAGTGCATGGCGCATTTCCTTCATCTCTGCCACCTGCTGATCCAGCTTGGCACACAGCTCACCGGGATTGGTCTTCAGCGTCTGTGCCGCACGGAACAGGCGCTCCTGATTGCGGTTCATGACCTCCAGAGACAGCTTACCCACGGTCGCCTCAATACGGCGCACGCCGGAGGCCACAGAGCCCTCGGACTTAATACGGAACGCGCCCACCTTGGCGGTGTTGCTGGTATGAGTACCGCCGCAGAACTCCATGGACACATCGCCCATTTCCACCACGCGGACCACATCGCCGTACTTCTCGCCGAACATAGCCACAGCGCCCTTCTTCTTGGCCTCCTCGATGGGCAGCACCTCGGTGACGACCTCCGTGCCATCCAGCACGCTGTTGTTCACCAGCAGATCGATCTCCGCCAGCTGCTCGGGCGTAATACCCTCAAAGTGGGTAAAGTCGAAGCGCAGACGATCCGGCTCCACCAGAGAACCGGCCTGATGCACATGGTCGCCCAGCACCTTCTTCAATGCTGCGTGCAGCAGATGGGTGGCGCTGTGGGCGCGGCGGATGGCGTTGCGGCGCTCCTTATCAAAGGAGACAGTGCACACATCGCCGCTCCGAAGCACACCGCGGGCCACCTGACCGTAGTGCAGGTACTTGCCGCCCTGATTCTTCTGGACGTTGCTCACCGTGAACTCGCCCTCCGGGCCGCAGATCACGCCGTGGTCGGCCACCTGACCGCCCATCTCGGCGTACATGACCGTGCGATCCAACACCACGATGGCATCCACACCGGCAACGATCTCACTGCGCTCCTCCTCGTCAGAGAGGATGGCCAGCACCTTGCCCTCGGTCACATCCTTGTCATAGCCCTCAAACTCGGTGGCAGGCATATCCTTGCCCAGCTCCACACCGGCCCAGCCCAGATCACCCAGAGCCTTGCGAGCCTCACGGGCGCGCTCCTTCTGCTCCTGCATGAGGGCGTGGAATGCCTCCTCGTCCACGGTCATATTCTCCTCTTCCACCATCTCCATGGTCAGATCAATGGGGAAGCCATAGGTGTCGTACAGCTTAAAGGCGTCAGCGCCGGAGAACACCGTCTCGCCGCTGGCCTTATGCCCCTCCAGCATCTCGTTGTAGATGCGCATACCACCGTCGATGGTGCGGGCAAAGTTCTCCTCCTCCGTACGGATGACCTTGGTGATATAGGCCTGCTTCTCCCGCAGATCGGGGTACTGACCCTCGTTCTCGTGGATGACGGTATCCACCACCTCATAGAGGAAGGGATTCTCCACACCAAGGAGCTTACCATGGCGGGCAGCGCGGCGCAGCAGACGGCGCAGCACATAGCCGCGGCCCTCATTGCTGGGCAGCACGCCGTCGCAGATCATGAAGGTAGCAGAACGGATATGGTCGGTGATCACACGCAGGGAAACATCCCGCTTCTCGGTCTGGCCATAGTAAGCGCCGGTCAGTTCGGACACCTTGTTTGTGATATTCATCACCGTATCCACATCAAAGAGGGAGTTCACGTTCTGGCAGGCCACTGCCAAACGCTCCAGGCCCATGCCGGTATCGATATTCTTCTGGACAAGGTCGGTGTAGTTGCCCTGTCCGTCGTTATCGAACTGGGAGAACACATTGTTCCAGATCTCCATATAACGGTCGCACTCGCAGCCCACGGTGCAGCCGGGCTTGCCGCAGCCGTACTCGGGTCCGCGGTCGTAGTACACCTCGGAGCAGGGGCCGCAGGGGCCGGAGCCGTGCTCCCAGAAGTTGTCCTCCTTGCCGAAACGGAAGATGCGCTCGACAGGAATGCCGATCTCATCGTGCCAGATGTGGAATGCCTCGTCATCGTCCTGATAGATGGAGGGGTACAGACGGTCGGCCTCCAGGCCCACTACCTCCGTCAGGAACTCCCAGCACCAATGCAGGGCATCATGCTTGAAGTAGTCGCCGAAAGAGAAGTTACCCAGCATCTCAAAATAGGTACCGTGGCGGGCCGTCTTACCCACGTTGTCAATATCGCCGGTGCGGATGCACTTCTGGCAGGTACAGACACGGCGGCGGGGCGGCTCCTCCTCACCCTTGAACCAGGGCTTCATGGGGGTCATGCCGGCGTTGATGAGCAGGATGGACTTGTCACCCTGAGGCACCAGAGAAAAGCTAGGCAGGCGCAGATGGCCCTTGCTCTCAAAGAAGCTGAGGAACATCTCACGCAGTTCATTTACTCCGTGATAGGGATGGGACATAGTGGTTCTCTCCTTTATCGTAGAAAATTTAAATACTGCAAAAAAATAGACCTCCACCCACACATAGGGGCGAAGATCTCTTCACGGTACCACCCTAATTTGACAGCCAAAGGCCATCATCTCAGTCATCCGATAACGGGGATGGGGCGTACCGCTCCTCGCGGTCAGCTCAGAAGTGGCTGCCGTATCTCCGACACCTGACGGGCTTGCACCCTCCCCGTCTCGCTGTCCGGGCGGAAAAAACGGCTCGTTTCCTCACAGCATTTCTGATATCTTAATTATTTTACCATATTTCGCACCATTGTCAACTGTATTCCCGCGAGAAATCCACCTCTTTTTGGCACTTTTGCCCTTGCAGAACCCCGTCAGTCTGCTATACTGGTAGTAACATATAAATTTTTCGTAAAGGAAGTGGTACCGTGGAGAGAAAGCTCCCGGCAGATGCTCTGCGGCATATGTCTTTTGCCGTGGTAGGCGGTTTCTTTGGTGCCTACGCCATTTTAGGTCCCTGTGGCCTGTTTGGCAATGCCCAGACCGTGAACCTGCTGCAGCTGCTGTTTGACTCGCTATTTGGTCAGTGGTACTCGTTTCTGCTCCACGTCGGAGCCTTATTGTGCTACATTCTCGGTGTCATGGCTGCCGTGATCCTGCGTCACAAGTACCAGCGAAACGTCGGTCGCATCAGTCCTATTATCACCGCTGTCTGCACTCTTTTACTGGATGTTTTCCCCCCGGATATGCCCCACATGGCTTTTCTCTATCCTATCTTCTTCTGCATGAGCTTCCAGTGGACTGCTTTCTCCGGCGCCTGTGGTTTTAATAGTTCCACCATCTTTTCCACTAACAACGTAAAGCAGGCCTCCATCGGCCTTGCTGAGTTCATCTGTGATGGGGATCGCACTCACCTGCGCCGCACCGTTTTCTTTGCTCGCACCCTCATCTCCTTCCATTTCGGAGCAGCGCTGGCCTTTCTGGTCATTCGGTGGGCACCCACCCACGCCACCTTGTGCGCACTGCCTCTGATTCTTCTCTCCTATGTCACTGTGATCCATGAGGAGCGGGTCGCCGCAGCCTCTGAGGAATGCGTTTCCGAGGAATGTACTTCCGTGGAAGAACCTACGCTCAGCGCTTGAGCGCACTAAAACTTCATCTAATCCAAAGCAGTACCAGGGATCACCGCCTTGGTACTGCTTTTTATCTATGTCTTTTAAATTAGCGAATGTCCCACAGTAGTGGTTTTGCGGCGCTGCGCCGAGAAATCGTAATCGCACAGCCGCCGGAGGAGAAATCGGTCAAGGTCTTCCCCTCCATCGTCTCTGGCGTCGAACCAGAAATTTTGATTTTCTCCAGCAGTATACATGTATTTTGCCTCTGCAGAGTACGCATGACCAGAAAACCTGAGCGTTCCCAGTAGATTGCCCCGATAAAATGAAAACAGCATTTCTTGGGTAATTGAAAGATTGGGAAGAATGTGCTAACATAGCAGTTAGCCGCAACTAACTGTTGCGAGCATCTTTACGTTTTGTCTGCGGCCAGTTGCATGGAATTTAAATCTTTTCGATTTATCAAAATAAATTCCAGTTATTTTGTAAATGCGGCGAATTCAACTATTTCCTTGAAGCTTTGAAGAGGAGGATTTCTTTATGATTTTTAATACAATGGGAGTTAAATCAAATCCGGCAATATTGTTTTTTCATGCGATGGGGGTCACTGGCGACAGCAGTATTCCGGTAGCAGATTTTTTAAAAGAACAATATTATTGCATGATGCCTACTTCAACCGTGTATTGCGCAGGGCAAAAGTATATCGGTAAGGCCGACGAAATCCGCCAGATTGAAAACTTTCTCCGGGAGCAGGGAATCAATAAGCTTGCGTTGATCGTTGCTTCCTCCCTAGGCGCAGATCTGGCAATGGCTTTTCTGACACAATCAAAAATTCCGGTGGAGCATGTATTTTTCGATGGAGGACAGTTTGCTCAAATTGGCAAAATGACCCGTTGTATCATGACGCCATTTTTATATTTGGCAATGAAAAGCCTGTACTGGACAAAAGGAAAAACACTGAAGAAAATCCTCTGGTGCGATGATGAAACGATCAAGCCTTATTTCATCGAGGCAGGAAAAAACCTCACTTATAGAAATCTTCACTGCCAGCTGGCGGATAGTCTGGAAAACGAGCCTTTTCCAGTGCTGCCAGAAAAATTACAAAAGTGCACTTTTTGGGAATTCGGAAGTGCTGAAGACCATTTCAAATATCGCAAAAGTGTTATGCAGACATATGCACATGGAAATTTCCCGGTTTTTGACAAATTCAATCACATGCAGTTTCAGATTCGTGAGCCGAAAGGCTTTGCAGAAATGCTGGTATCGGTGATAACGAAAAATGAACTGCCGCAGTTGCCATTTTTACGATTGAACGAGTCAGAAAGGTGAAGCGGGCTATTTACTACTATTGCTCATCTCAATATGCCGTATTTGGCATCTGTACAGATTCCTGCGCTTATATCCAATTGCAAGAACCCATGAAAAGAAAGAAATGGAGTGTATCAAATGATACACTCCATTTCTTTTCAAGGTTTCTGAACTGCTTCCTTAGCTGGCGTTAACATTGGATCAACGCTCTTTTATCTTTATTTTGCCGACAGTTCTACAGCATGACGCACAAAGCTGTAGGGCGGTACTGCATGGGGCAGCTGCATCTGAAACACCATCTGGGGCGTCTTGGGGCAATCCAGTGCTTCCCCTTCCGCGTCCTTCATCATGGGCACGGTCATGGAGAAAGGCTTGGTGTCCGGCCCCACGATCTCCACCGTGTCACCGACAGAGAACTTGTTGCGCAGGCTCAAGGTGGCAAGGCCGTTTTCATCGCACTCCGTCACCACGGCGCAGATCTGCCAATCCCGGATATAGCGGGAATTCTCGTAATACTGGCCCGGCGCGCCGTAGAAAAAGCCGGTGGCGTAATGGCGATGGCTCACATGCTCCACCTCATCCCGCCAAACAGGGTCGATAGGGCGACCTGCCGCCACATCGTCCAACACATGACGGTAAGCACCTGTGACGATGGCAGCATAGTAGGCGGATTTCGCGCGTCCCTCGATCTTCAGGCAATCTACGCCTGCGTCCATGAGATCGTCCAAATGGTCGATCATGCACATATCGCGGGAATTCATAATATAAGTGCCCTTTTCATCCTCAAAGACAGGGAAATACTCCCCGGGGCGCTTCTCCTCCATCAGTGCATACTGATAGCGGCAGGGCTGCGCGCAGGCGCCGCGGTTTGAATCGCGCCCGGTCATATAGTTGCTCAAAAGACAGCGGCCGGAGTAGCTGACGCACATAGCGCCATGGACAAAGGTCTCGATCTCCAGCTCCTTGGGCACGCGGCGGCGAATCTCCTGAATCTCCGTAAGGCTCAGCTCACGGGCCAGCACCACACGCTTGGCACCCAGATCGTACCAAGCCGCCGCACTGGCGTAGTTGGAGATGGACTGCTGGGTGCTGATATGGCGCTCACAGTGGGGGGCATACTTCCCCGCCATGGTGAATGCGCCCAGATCCGCTACAATGAGGGCATCCACCCCCGCCGCATCCAGTTTTTCCAGATGGGCGGGCAGGTGATCCACCTCGCTGTTGCGCGGCATGGTGTTGACGGTCACATGAACCTTGACACCGTGCTCATGGGCAAACTGCACGGCCTTGGGCAGCTGTTCATCGGTAAAATTTCCGGCAAAGGAGCGCATGCCAAAGGCTGTGCCTGCCAGATATACGGCGTCTGCGCCGTAGCGTACGGCCATTTGCAGCCGTTCAAAATCCCCCGCTGGGGCTAACAATTCCGGTTTCTTTCTCATCATCAGTCAGGCTGGTACATATCGCTGTTCACGAAGGCCAGATGGTCGTCATAATTGGTGAAGAAGTGGCTCACGCCGTCCTTACCGTAAGCAAAGTAGTAGTAATCCGTATTGCTGGGATACGTTGCTGCCAACAAAGAGGAGCGGCTGGGGTTGCAGATAGGTCCGGCAGGCAGACCCTGATAGCGATAGGTGTTATAGGGGCTGTCGATGTCGGTGGAGAACTCCGTATCCTCCATACCGTTGGTGCGCAGGATATAGTAGATGGTAGAATCCAGCTGCAGATAGCCTGCCGTCTCTCTTGAGGGATTTGCCAGACGGTTATAGAGCACCGAACCGATATTGGCGCGCTCCTCGTCATCGCCGATGGCCTCCTTCTCAATGAGGGATGCCATGACCACGATGTCGTGGAAGCTGTGGCCGGACTTCTCAATATCTGCGCGTACGCTCTCATCCATCCAACCATTGAAGTTATCCAGCAGACGACCCAGCGCCTTCTCCGGATCCTCATCTTCAAAGAACTCGTAGGTATCCGGAGCCAGATAGCCCTCCAACCGGGTAATATCGCCCAGCTGCTCGTTATTGATAAAGTCATAGCCCTCGAACACATAGTTCTTGGCGGCCTCTGTCAGAGCCTCTTCCGTGGAGACACCCTCCGCTGCCAGCAACGCAATGGTCTCCTGCACAGTGTAGCCCTCGGGGATGGTTACCCGCACCACGCCTTCCGGGATCAAGCTGTTGGAGGGGTTCATAGAATTGATCAGGCAGCGGAAGTCCATATCGGAATTCAGCTCATAGGTGCCCGGTCCAATGGTTTCCTTGGCATCAAACACGGAGCCGAAGATCAAAAACAGTGTCTTGGACTCAACAAGGCCGGCCTTCTTCAGCTTCGTAGCCACCTTGCCCACGCTCTCCCCCTTCTCCACCTCGATGGTGACGGTCAAGGGCTCTTTATTCAACGCACACACATCGCTGACCATCAGCCATGCAATACCCGCCAACAGAGTAGAGGCCACGACCACGCTGGCGATGTAGATCGCCACCTTCATGTTCTTCTGCTGTGCCTTGTTCCTCTGCTTTTTATGATGGGTTCTCTCGCTCTTTCCACTCTCCTGACGCACCTTTCGGGCATCCCAGCTAGTGGTCTCCGATTTCTTGGGATCAGACATATCGTTCGTTCCTTTCTATTTTCTCAGCTGTGGCGGCGGGACAACGTACCCCTCGCCGCCTTACAGCATACAATAGCACAGATAAGAACAAGTGAGGTGACAAAAATGTGCTTTGACAACAACTGTTCCTGCATCTGGCTGATCATCATCCTTGTGGTATTGTTCTGCTGCTGCGGTAACAACGGCTGTGGCTGCAACAACAATTGTGGTTGCAACAATAGCTGCGGCTGCAACTGCTAAGGGGACATACCCGAACGAGGCGCCTTCGGGCGCCTCATTTTTCTTATCCTTTACAGGACAAGCAGATCCTCCACCTGTGAGAGTACCTGCTGATGGATCTCCTCTACCGAGCGGATCTTCCCCCCGGCAGCGCAGTCGATCTTCGTCCAGCCGCAGCGCTCCACCACATAGGCGGCATTCTCCCGGCAGTGGCGCAAATATTCCGTGTCCTGCTCGTGGATATCGGCGTGCGTGCCCGTCTCCTGCTCCCGATGGCGCATCATCTGCTCGCTGATGTCTGTGGGCAGATCCAGATACAGTACCCGGGTCGGTACAGGCAGCCCCAAAAGCCGATACTCAAAGTCAAAGAGCCAGTCCAAAAACTGATCCCGCTCCTCCGCCGGCAGCTTGCTGGTCTGATGTACTGCGTTGGATGTGGTATAGCGATCTGCGATCAGCAGTCCGCCCTTTTCATAGAACTCGCCCCAATCCTGTCGGTAGGAGGCGTAGCGATCCACGGCGTAAAAGGTGGCGGCGGCATAGGCATTCACATCCTCCGGCTTTCCACCGAACGCACCGGAAAGGTAAAGCCGGATCAGCGCAGAGGACTCCTCCTGATAGCGGGGAAACTCCAGCTTCCGGTAAGGGATGCCACGGCGCTCCAGTTCTTGACACAGCATTCTTGTCTGTGTCGCCTTGCCGGAACCATCCGTGCCCTCAAATACGATCAATTTGCCGCTCATGAAGTATACCCCTTTTCTGCGCAACTCAATATTACCACATAATATCATCATATTTTAACACAGTATTCCCTGTTTGTCCACGATAAAACACGCTCTTACGACAAAAACCGACTTTGTCCTCGCAGGGAGCAGCGGTTGAAAATCAGCGGCATTTATGGTATGTTAGTTCCACAAACCGAGAGGAGATGTTGGTATGGCCCGCTTGACCGAAGAATTTTATCATGGTGACACCGTGTCCATCGCCCGCTCTCTGGTGGGAAAATATCTGGTGCGCCGTCTCAACGGCGAGACGCTGGTATGCCGCATCACCGAGACGGAGGCCTATGTCGGTGTGATCGACAAGGCCTGCCACGCCTATGGCTACCACAAGACCCGGCGCAATGCCACCATGTTCGGCCCACCGGGGCACGCCTACATCTACTTCATCTACGGGATGCACTGCTGTCTCAACTTCGTCACCAATCCGGAGGGGGAACCGGACGCCGTGTTGCTGCGGGGGCTGTCCCCTGTTTACGGCACCGAAACCATGGCGCATCTGCGCTTTGGAAAGCCTACGGCGGCGTTTTCCTCCTACCAACGAAAAAACTTTCTCAACGGCCCCGGCAAGTGCTGCCAGGCCCTTGGACTCACCACGGCACTGGATGGATTATCCCTCACGGGCGAGGAGCTTTTTCTCTGCACCTCCCCCGCCGATGCAGGGCTGCTCCCTGTAGAGGAGGAATCTTTCACTGTGGAGGCGGGACGGCGCATCGGCATCGACTATGCCGAGGAAGCGGTGGAGTTTCCGTGGCGCTTTACTTTAAAACCTCTCAAATAACGATAAGGAGCACGATTTATGCTGATTTTTGATATGGACGGCACCCTCATTGACTCGAATGGCATCTGGCGGGATGTGGACATCGCCTTTCTTGAAAAGCGCGGCCTCCCCTACACCAAGGCCTACGCCGAGGGCGTAGCCCACACCATCTTCCCCAAGGCAGCCGCTTTCACCAAGGAATACGGCAACCTGCCGGAATCTCTGGAGGAAATCATGGCCGAATGGCTGGAGACGGCAGGCAATGTGTACGCCGAGAGCGTGACGGTAAAGCCCGGCGTCATGGAGTTTTTGGAGCGCTGCCGCCAGAAGGGCGAGAAGATGATTCTCCTCACCTCCAGTATTCCCCAGCACTGCCATGCGGCATTGGATCATTTGCATCTCCGTCCCTATTTTGAAAAGCTTTTCTTTGCCAATGAGCTGCAAATTGAGAAAAAGAGCCCGGAGATTTTCCTCTATGCCGCCAACGCCATGGGCGTTTCCCCGTCCGAGTGTACCCTCTTCGACGACTCAGTGGAGGCTTGCCGCAGCGCAAAGGCCGCCGGAATGCGTGTCGTGGGTGTCCATGACCCCTTCTTCGCCGACACGGAAGCGGAAATGCGGCAGGTCTGCGACGACTACATCAGGGGCTTTGGCGACCTTCTGAAATAAGGTTGAGTCGTCATTTTTTAAAAAAGAAACAGGGTGTATCAAAGGCTGATACACCCTGTTTTTTCATAAATTACAGATACTTGCTCCATAGAAGAAGGTCTATAGAGAATCATGCTTTTTCCGTTTTCCCAGCGGGATACGGCTTGTCGGGTCACATAAACCTTTCGTGCAAATTCATCCTGCGACAGGCTGTTTTTGGTCGGAGTGCAAGGATCACATCTTTTACTTCCATGTAATTCACCACCTCACAGACAGTATGCCATTGCTCTGTGGATTTAGCAAGCAACGCGCTGTTGCTACAGCCTTATGCGTGAACGATCGCCGTTAAAAGGAGCCAATGGGAATAGAATCATCGTCCTTCCCCTTTTCAATGGACAAGATCTCCATCCAATAGCCGCGACCGTTCCCCATATCCACATGGACACGCTCTCCGACGCGATGCCCCATCACTGCCTGCCCCACCGGGGACTCCTTGCTGATCAGCCCCTTGAGGGCATCCTGCCGCAGGGTGGTCACCAATCGGATGGTGCGCTTTTTCCCTGTGTTTTCCATGAGGATCTCCACAGAATCGTAAAGCCCTGCCGCATCGTCCGCAGAACGGTCATCAATGACGTGCGCCGTTTTGATCATTCGCTGTAGGTAGCGGATGCGGCTGTCATTGCGGTTTTTCTCCTGCTTGGCACACTTATACTCAAAATTCTCACTCAAATCACCGAAGGCACGGGCTGTCTGCACGTCCTCGATCAGCTTGGGACGCAGCTGCTGCACCCGATAGTCGATCTCCTCCTGCATCTTCTTCAAATCGCTTTTCGTCAGTTCGTCATACATGGTTCTTCCTCCAAAATTTCCGCTAATTGTTCCATTCCCTGCCGCAGATGCTCCGGTTCAATACCGGAGTAGTTGACCACCACCACATGGAGCGGCGCATCCGCGGCGCAGCTGTAGTAATCCGAAAGCATGGCCAGCCGTACGCCCCGCACTGCAGCCTGTTCTTTCAACACGCCATCCGGCAGGTGCGTATCCAGCCGCATCAGAAAATGCAGTCCCGCATCCTGCTCCATAATCTCCACACGCCCTGCCAGCGGCCCATTACAGATGATGTCGATCACCGTATCCCGCTTCTGTCGGTAGCGATTGCGCATCCGGTTGATGTGCTGCTCATACCGCCCCTGTGACATGAAGGCCGCCAGTGTGTGCTGCTCAAAACTGGACACGGTGCAGGCATAGAACCCCAGTTTCTCCCGATAGGCCGACAACAAATGAGGCGGCAAGATCATATAGCTGATACGGATGGACGGAGCAATGGTCTTGGAAAAAGTGTTCATATAGATGACACGCTGGTTCTCATCGGAGGAGAACATCGTAGGGATTGGCCGCCCAACGAATCGGAATTCGCTGTCGTATTCATCCTCCAAAATATAGCGTCCCTCCTTCTCCCCTGCCCAGCGCAGCAGCTCCTGCCGCCGGGTGATGGGCATAACGATGCCGGTGGGATAGTGGTGTGAGGGAGAAATATGCACCACGTCAGCGTCGCTGCGGCGCAGCGCCTCCGCAGAGAGTCCTCCATCATCCAGCGGGAGCCTTCGCAATCGCACACCGTCGCTCTCATAGATCTTTCCGATCTTGCTGTAACCCGGGTCCTCCACCGCATAGCACCGTTCACGCCCCAACAGCTGCACCAGCAGATGGTACAGCACTTCGCCGCCGGCACCCACGATGATCTGCTCCGGATCCACTGTCATGCCCCGAAACTGTTGCAAATCCTGCGCAATGGCACGGCGCAGCAGCTCTGAACCATTATAGGGAGGCGGCACCAGCAGGTTTTTATCCTGCTCCAAAATGGTCTGACGCATCATCCGCGCCCAGACCGTAAATGGAAAATACTCCGCCGAAATAGAGTTTGTCACCAAATCCAAAAGATAGGTCTTTGGCTTTTCCACCGGCTGTACCACAGGCGCAGGTGTCTCACGCAGGGGCTGCTCCAAACGGCTCACATAATACCCCTTTTTTTCCACACTATAGATATAGCCCTCGGCCATCAGCTGCTCATAGGCGTTTTTCACCGTGATCACGCTGACCTCCAGATGAGTGGCCAGCATCCGTTTAGAAGGCAGCTTCTCCCCGGCGCACAGCCGCCCGGTCAAAATATCCTCTCGGATATGGCGGTAAAGCTGCTCATATAAGCTGACGCCTCCACCTTTTTCAAACGCATAGGTCAGCATAGAAGCCCTCCATCTGGTATTAATATTTATCAGCAATATGGTTATTTCTTTAATACCAGTTTCCACTATAATACAGGTAAGAACGAAAAGCAAGGAGAGTTTTCCTATGCAGAACAAGAATCTTAGAAAATTGGTAATGGCCGCGCTGATGGCTGCTTTGGTGTTTGTTGCCACCATGGTCATTAAGATTCCTACTCCCACCAACGGCTATTTGAATCTGGGTGACTGCTTTGTGTTGCTGTCTGGCTGGCTGCTGGGGCCTTGGTACGGCTTTGCCGCCGGCGGTATCGGCTCCATGCTGGTAGATCTGCTGGGCGGTTATTTTCAGTATGTGCCCGGTACTTTTTTGATTAAGGGTCTGATGGCACTGGTCGCTGCATTTCTCTACAAGGCACTGCACAAGACCGTTCCCGCTGCGGCGCTGCCGATCAGTGGTCTGGTAGGCGAGTGCATTATGGTCGGCGGCTACTATCTCTACGAGTCCACCGTCTGCGGCTACGGCTTCATGGGCGCCGCTGCCGGCACCCCCGGTAACTGCGTGCAAGGGGTTGCAGGTCTGATCATTGGTATCGCTTTGATGGCCATCATCCGCAGCACAAAGCTGGATCAGAAGTTGATTTAAAAGTATCCATATGGTATGATACCAAGAGGAGTGGTGTACCGCTCCTCTTGTAGCACATTGGGAAAGGAATGGTATAAATCATGGCTGGAACGATTCATGATGCAGAGAGTACCGCAATTCTGAAGACAATTCACGACGACGCAGCTGCCGCAGCTGAACAACTGGTGGAGGCCGCCAAGCTGCACAAGGGCCAGATCGTTGTGATCGGCTGCAGCAGCAGTGAGGCAGTTGGTCGATGTGTGGGCAGTTGGTCTACCCCGGAGGTGGGGCAGGCGATTTACGACGGACTCAACAGCGTTTTCGGTCCCAAGGGCATCTATATTGCCGCGCAGTGCTGCGAGCACTTGAACCGGGCGTTGATCGTGGAACACGAGGCTGTTCCCAACGCCGAAATCGTCAACGTAGTCCCTCAGCCCAAGGCTGGCGGCTCCTTTGCTACCGCTGCATATAACAATTTTAAACACCCCGTGGCACTGGAAGAGTTGCAGGCCGACGCAGGTCTGGATATTGGCGGCACACTGATTGGTATGCACTTGAAGAAGGTCGCCGTCCCTGTTCGTCTGGAACAGGATCACATCGGTCAGGCTCTTTTGTTAGCCGCTCGTGTTCGCCCCAAGTTCATCGGCGGCGAGCGTGCCTACTACAATAACGCCTTGAAAGACGGCTATCCCGAATTCTAAATCATTGATTCAAAAGGGGGCGCAGCAGCTTAAAGCTGTTGCGCCCCCTTTTTATTGCCCTACAGGACAGGGGCAGCCCCCTAAGCCTCTGCCCCTGTCCTGTTCATGGCCTTTTCCGCATACAGAGCACTTTTCCTGTAAAAAGTACTCCTTTAGATTATATTTATCGATAGGAAATATCTATATCAAACCAAGTTTTCAAATAGTACCATAAAACCTCTGCGATCCCGATTACCGCGGCATATATAAGCAGCGCCCCAACGATCGTAAGCAGCGTCAGTTTCCACCGTCTTGCTATAACAGTAGAAATAATGGTTGCAATATATAAAGCGTAAACACCTTGGGCACCTAGGAAATGTAGATCAAAGGACTCTAAAACCAAGCCCTCAAAAGGAATCCAGAAAAACAGCAAACCTATCAGCAAATAGGATATCCGACAAAGCCAATTCGCACCCTTCCATCTTTCGGTGATTTTTTTCATTGCCCCTCCTTTCTATGTTCTGCAGCAAACAGAACAGCGCCTTGTATTTTTCAACTTTTGGTAGGGACAATATACCATAGCGAACCAACACCAATCAACTATTTATTGCTTAAAACCACGAATATTTTCATTCTATTCATATATGATTATCCGCAAGCTCACGCAAAACGGAAACTATTCAGGCTCTTTGATCTATGCTTTCTGCCCTAAACTTTCCTGTCCCTCCTACCTTTCCCGGGTAGGGTTCTCACTACAAAAGAGGTAAAAGAGTGTTTCTGGATGCGTCGTATTTCACAAGCTTTTCAACACCATCCATCTATTATAGTAACTCAGTCGCCCCCTCTGTTATCCACATATCCGACAAGCATAAGAGACATAACGAAGTTACACAAGCGCAAAAAAGGGCTGTCCCAAAATGGGACAGCCCTTTTATCATCTTAGCGATGATCCATTACATAGCAGCCTTAGCAGCCTTAATGGACTCAATCAGCTGGGGAACAACCTTGAACAGGTCGCCGGTGATACCGTAATCAGCCACCTCAAAGATGGGAGCGGTAGCGTTCTTGTTCACGGCAATGATGCACTCGGAATCCTGCATACCAGCCTTGTGCTGGATAGCACCGGAGATACCCAGAGCAATGTATACCTTGGGATGAACGGTCTTACCGG
Organism: Oscillospiraceae bacterium; assembly: GCA_020025345.1. Taxonomy (GTDB): domain Bacteria; phylum Bacillota; class Clostridia; order Oscillospirales; family Oscillospiraceae; genus Vescimonas. The sequence continues at coordinate 54,654 of JAHHSH010000001.1, forward strand.
TCTGGCCAACCTGATGGTCAGCAGAGATCCAGCCAGCGTCAACGCAGGCACGGGAAGAACCAACAACGCCACCCAGAACATCAGCCAGCTCCTGAGCCAGGGCAATACCCTTCTCAACATCCTTGCTGATACCACGGCCGACGGAAACGATGAAGTCAGCACCGATCAGGTCAACCATCTTCTTGGCAGCCTTGACGATCTCGACAACCTCGGTCTTCACATCCTCAGCGGTCAGAGTGAACTCGGGATGCAGAATCTCAACACTCTCAGCCTTAGCAGCATCGAAGTCGCGCTTCTTCATAACACCGGGACGAACGGTAGCCATAGCAGGACGGAAACGGGGGCAAACGATGGTAGCCATCAGGTGACCGCCGAAAGCAGGACGGGTCATCTTCAGGTTGGTGTTCACATCGAACAGCTTGCTCTCGAAGTTCATGTTGTCGACGTCCATAGCGGAACCGGTACGCAGGAAGTTCTTGTAGCCTTCCAGGTCGATGTCCAGGTGAGTGCAGTCAGCGCACAGACCGGTGTGCAGACGACCAGCGCAACGGGGAGCCAGGTCACGGCCGATGTTGGAAGCACCAAACAGCAGGACCTCAGGCTTAATCTCCTCAACAGCATCAACGATCACCTTGGTGTAGGCGTCGGTGGTGTAGTCCTTCAGCAGGGGGCTGTTGTATACGTACACCTTATCAGCGCCGTAGCCACCCAGCTCCTTAGCGATACCGTCAACGTTATCGCCCAGCAGAATACCGCAGAGCTGAACGCCCAGCTCGTCGGCCAGCTTGCGGCCCTCGGAGATCAGTTCAAAAGTAGTGGGCATCATCTCGCCCTGACGCTGCTCACAGAAAACCCAAACGTTTTTGAAGGCAGCGATATCAGCACTATTAAAAGCCATAATTCGTAACTCCTTTCAATCAGATGATGTGCTTGGCAGCCAGGATGCCGGCCAGCTTGTCGGTTGTTTCCTTGCCGTCGCCTTCCAGCATCATGCCAACACCCTTCTGAGGAGGAGTGAAAGACTTATAAATGTTGGTGGGAGAACCCTTCAGGCCGATGGTGGTGGCATCGATCAGAGCATGATCCTTCAGTGCGGGGTAGTCCATGATGGTCAGGGGCTTGGAATAAGCATCGAAAGCACCGCCAACGGACAGATAACGAGGAGTGTTCAGCTCCTTGATGCAGGTAATCATGCAGGGGGTCTGGACCTTCACGGTCATGTAACCATCTTCCAGCATACGCTTGACGGTCAGGGTATTGCCTTCCATCTTGATCTCGCCAGCATAGGAGACCTGAGGCAGGTGCAGCTTCTCAGCGATCTGAGGACCAACCTGTGCGGTATCACCATCGATAGCCTGACGGCCAGCCAGAATCAGATCGTCGTCCTCAACACCGTAGGTGTCGATAGCAGCAGCCAGAATCTGGGAAGTAGCATAAGTATCGGAACCGCCGAACTCACGAGCGGTAACCAGAACGCCTTCGTCCACGCCCATAGCCATCAGCTCACGCAGCATGCCCTCTGCAGGAGGGGGGCCCATGGTGAAAGCTACGACCTTGCAGCCCAGCTCATCCTTCAGTGCCAGAGCGGCCTCAACGGCGTTCAGGTCATCGGGGTTGATGATGGTCTGCATGGAAGCACGATCCAGAGTACCATCGGGGTTCACGGCCACCTTTCCGGAGGTATCGGGAACCTGCTTAACAGTAACTAAAATTTTCATTTTACCTTTTACCTCCTCAATTACTTAACACCCAAGTGGCTGGAAATGACCATACGCTGTACCTCAGAAGTACCCTCATAGATCTCGGTGATCTTAGCGTCGCGCATCATGCGCTCCACGGGATACTCACGGGTATAGCCGTAACCGCCGAACAGCTGTACGGCGCGACGAGTCACATCGGAAGCAGCTTCGGCAGCAAACAGCTTAGCCATAGCAGCGTCCATGCTGTAGGGCTCGTGGTTCTGCTTCTTCATAGCAGCAGAGTAGACCAGGAACTGAGCAGCCTGCATGCGGGTATGCATGTCAGCCAGCTGGAACTGAGTGTTCTGGAACTGAGACAGTCTTCTCTTGAACTGTACGCGCTCCTTGGTATACTTGATAGCCTCTTCAACAGCGCCCTCGCCCAGGCCCAGAGCCTGAGAAGCGATACCGATACGGCCGCCGTCCAGAGTCTGCATAGCGATCTTGAAGCCCTTGCCTTCCTTACCCAGCAGGTTCTCCTTAGGAACGATGCAGTCCTCGAAGATCAGGTCGCAGGTAGAGCTGCCGCGGATACCCATCTTCTTCTCGTGCTTGCCCTGAGAGAAGCCGGGGAAGTCCTTCTCCACGATGAAAGCGGAGATACCATGGTTGCCCTTGGAAGGATCAGTCATAGCGAAGACCACGAAGGTATCAGCAACGTTACCGTTGGTGATGAAGCACTTGGAACCGTTCAGAACGTAGTGGTCACCCTCCAGAACAGCAGTGGTCTGCTGACCGGAAGCATCGGTACCAGCGTTGGGCTCGGTCAGACCGAAAGCACCGATCTTCTTACCGGAGCACAGGTCGGGCAGATACTTTTTCTTCTGCTCCTCGGTACCATGCTCAAAGATAGGAGCGCAGCACAGGGAGGTATGTGCAGAAACGATAACAGCCGTCGTACCGCAAACCTTGGCCAGCTCTTCCACGCACATAGCATAGGACAGAACATCGCCGCCGGCTCCGCCGTACTCCTTGGGGAAGTAAATACCCATCATGCCCAGCTTTGCCATCTTCTCGACGGTCTCCATGGGGAAACGCTCTTCCTCATCGATTTCAGCGGCCAGGGGCTTTACTTCGTTCTCTGCGAATTCGCGATACATCTTGCGAACGAGCAGCTGTTCCTTAGTCAGATGGAAATCCATACTCTTTTCTCCTTTTCCGAATTACTTTTTGTAGTTGAAGAAGCCCTCGCCGCTCTTGATACCGAGCTTGCCGGCGCGAACCATCTTCCGAATCAGTACGTTTGCACGATACTTGCTGTCGTGGGTCTCATTGTACAGGACATCCATGATGTTCAGCACGATATCCCAGCCGATCAGATCGCCCAGGTGCAGGGGGCCCATGGGGTGGTTAGCACCCAGCTGCATAGCAATATCGATATCTTCTGCGGAAGCAACGCCTTCCTGCAGAACGCAAACGCCTTCGTTGCAGTAGGGAATCAGGATCTTATTGACAACGAAGCCGGGAGCCTCATTGACAATAACAGGAGTCTTACCGATCTCAATAGACAGGTTCTTGATGGTCTCCACCAGGGAGGCAGGAGTGTTAGCACCAGCAATGACCTCGACCAACTTCATAGCGGGCACGGGGTTAAAGAAGTGCATACCAACCAACTCATGCTTCAGGCCGGAAGCCATCTCAGTGATGGACAGGGAAGAAGTGTTGGTAGCAAAGATGGTGCTCTCCTTGCAGATAGCATCCAGCTTGCCCAGGATGTCCTTCTTGGTAGCCATGTTCTCAGCAACGCACTCGATGACCAGATCGGCATCGGCAGCAGCCTCAAACTCCTCTACCACGACGCGGCTCATCAGATCATCAGCAGCTTCCTGAGTCATCTTGCCCTTAGCAACTCTCTTTGCCAAGGAAGCAGCCAGCTTATCGCGATGACGCTGTGCGCTAGCAACGCTGGACGCATACATCATGGCCACATGGCCCTTGGACGCGAATACCTGTGCAATACCACTGCCCATTGTACCGGCACCAAAAATTGCAACTTTCATGATTCGTTCCTCCTACATAAAATTTAAAATACACTTTAATCATCAGGCCGGAGGGGCCTGTTAATTAACAAAAAGGATTACTTGTTCTGATAGGGCTCATGCTTGCGCTTCTCCAGGAATGCGCTCATGCCCTCTTTCTGATCAGCGGTCTCGAAGCAGCTGCCGAACAGCTTCTCCTCCACAACAATTGCCTGATCCATATCTACCTGCAGGCCGTCGTTGATAGCCTTCTTGCAGGCGCGAACAGCGATCGGTGCGTTCTTGGCGATGGTGGTGGCCATCTTCTCCGCAGCAGCCATCAGCTCTTCCACGGGATAGATCGCGTTGACCAGACCAATTCGCAGGGCCTCATCGGCCTTGATATTTTTAGCGGTGTAGATCATCTGCTTGGCCATACCAGGGCCTACCAGACGAGCCAGACGCTGGGTGCCGCCGAAACCGGGAGTAATGCCCAAACCGGCCTCCGGCTGGCCAAACACTGCGCTGTCAGCACACAGGCGGATGTCACAGCTCATAGCCAGCTCGCAGCCGCCGCCCAGAGCAAAGCCGTTCACAGCGGCGATGGTGGGGATCGGCAGAGTCTCCAGCTTGCGGAACACATCATTGCCCTTCTTACCGAAGCTCTCGCCCTCAGCCTTCGTCAGGCTGCTCATTTCACCGATGTCAGCACCGGCCACGAAAGCCTTCTCACCTGCACCGGTCAGCACCAGAGCATAAATCTCCTCGTCGGCCTTTACCTGCTCCACCAGCTCGTTCAGATCCTCCAGCACTTGAGAATTCAAGGCATTGAGAGCCTTAGGACGGTTGATGGTTGCCACTGCAATGTGGCCCTTCTTTTCCAGCAAAACATTCGTCACGTTGGGTTTCCTCCTTCTCATTTAAGCCGTGCGTACACGGTGCAGCGTGCGCCGTGGCGCGCTTATTGGAGAGGTTGCTGTACTTCCAGCATATTTCCCCTTCATACATTATGCATTATAGTATATCGTCTAAAATTTATCAAGCCCCACCGCCGCTCTTTTTCCTTTTTAGCACTATGTACAAAACCAGTCCTTCATCTTTAGTATTTTTAACCTCTTGCTTTTCTGTTTTACCTCCCCCCTTTTTACGTCAGAACTGCATTTCGAGAAAAAACCGTTTACATCACCCCATATTTTGTGGTATAAAGGAAATTGAAATTTTACAGCCAAAGGCTGTTTCAGGAGGATGTACCCACCATGCGCATGAGAAAGAAAAAGAACCTGCAACCCAGAATGGAGGCCTGCCGCACACTTTGGATCACGGATCCTTTTGAACATAAGGGCCGCTGGCGTGAGCTGTTTCCCCAGGCCCGTGAGATTCGGGTAGAAGTAGGCTGCGGCAAGGGCCGCTTCACTGCCGAAACAGCTGCCGCTGAACCCGACGTACTGCTGATCGCTGTAGAGAAAGTACCGGACGCTATGGTCGTCGCCATGGAGCGATGCCGCGATGCAGGGCTTAAAAACGTATTCTTCGTAGACGGTGATGCCGCCACGCTGCCAGAGATGTTTGGCAGCGGCGAGATCGACCGCATCTATATCAACTTTTGTGATCCGTGGCCCAAGAGCAACCAGGCCAAACGCCGTCTGACCCACGGTAATTTCCTGAAAATTTATCGTCAGGTGTTAAAGATGGGTGGAGAGATTCACTTCAAGAGCGACAACGACAAGCTGTTCGCCTTCTCCGTAGAGGAGATCCCCCAGTTCGGCTTTGCTCTTTCAGAGGTGACCACAGATCTTCACTCTAACGGTCCCGTCGGTGTCATGACCGACTACGAGGCCAAGTTCTATGCCGAGGGCAAGAACATCAACCGCTGCGTTGCCACGATGGTTCCTTGGGAGGCCCCGGCGGCAACAGCTGAAGAAGCTGCAACAGACGAGCAATAATTCCCCAAAACTCGCGCCTTTGTTTTCCGCAGCCAAGGAAAACTTTTGCACAGAAAAAAGCCCTGCCGGAGTACATCCCGGCAGGGCTTCTCTGTTATCTTTCACCGTGATTTTCTGATCGGCAGCCAGCGTGTATCCGTCCGGTGCGGTGGTCTGATGCAGCATAGTCGTAAATGTTGAGCAGGCTGTCAGTGGAGCCACCGCCTGCCGACTGGGAAAAGTCATCGATATTCGCAAACCTGCGAGAGAAACGGGGTCTGTAGTCACCCTTTTTAAGGGGAAAATAAGAAATCCGAGATTGGTTTTATCAAACCTTTCTCGGATTTCTTTCTTGCCGCCTTGTATCACCTGATTAAAAAGTTTTTAGCATTTCCTGCATCACTTTCTTATCCGGCATACGCAAACGGTTACACCTGCATTTTATTAGTCTTTCTTTTCCACAAACTGATCGGCCGGGGCGTTGCACAGCGGGCAACGGAAGTCCGCCGGAACAGATTCGCCCTCATAGATGAAGCCGCACAGTGAGCAGACAAACTTTTTAGGCTCCGTCTTCTCATCAAAGTAGCTGGCATCTGCACCGCACAGGGGGCACTTATAGTCTTCAGGCAGTGCATCTCCCTCGTACACATAGCCACAGATCCGGCACACATAGCGCTTTTGCGGCTTGCCAGAAGCAGCCTCCGCGTGGCGCTCACGCTTCATATCCTCCACAATGAGGCCGGCCAGCCGCTCCAGCATCGGCTCCTGATGGGCCTTAAGCGCAGAGCGGATCGAGAGTGGATCTGCCAGCTCCTTCCAGCCCAGCGGCTCCAGAATCTTCTTCATGCCGCGGCCGGAAGTGGGTGCCCAAGAGCCGTTTTCAATCAGCAGATAGCTGCGATTCTGCAGGCCGTGAGCCACCAGATCATGAAGCAACTGCTCCATGGTCACAAACACACCGGAATTATATGTAGTCGCTGCAAAAACAAGATGACTTGCCTTGAATGCTGCGGACACGATATAGGAAGCCGGTGTCACAGAGGTATCAAACATCTTCACCCGCACACCCTGCTCTGCCAAACGGCAGGCCAGAATATTGGCTGTGTTCTCCGTGTGACCATAGACGGAGGCATAGGCGATGACCACGCTCTTTTCCTCCGGTTCCCAGCGGCTCCACAGATCGTATTTCTCGAGAATCCAGCCCAGATCCTTGCGCCAGACAAAGCCGTGGAGAGGCAACAGCATCTCGATCTGCAGCTTGGCAGCCTTCTTCAATACCGCCTGCACCTGCTTGCCGTACTTACCCACAATATTGCTGTAGTAGCGGCGTGCCTCGTCCAGATAATCCCGCTCAAAATTCACCTCGTCGGCAAAAAGCTGGCCATTGATAGCGCCGAAGCAGCCAAAGGCATCCGCCGTCATCAGCAGACGATCCGTCCGGTCATAGGTCATCATGACCTCGGGCCAGTGAACCATGGGTGCCTCGATGAATTCCAGTGTATGCCGACCGGTGCAGAGAGTATCCCCCTCCTTCACGGTGGTGATGTTCTTTCCGGCAGCAGTATCAAAGAACTGACCCAGCATCGTGGCAGCCTTAGCCGTACACAGCACCTGCAGATGCGGGAAACGCAGCAGCAGTTCCTCCACCAGTGCCGTATGGTCCGGCTCCAGATGTTGAACAATGAGATAGTCCAGCTCCCGGCCATCCAGCTCATGAAGCAGGTTCTGCCGGAATGTCTCGACAACAGCACTGTCCGCGGTATCAAAGAGCACCGTCTTTTCGTCCTTCAAGAGATAGCTGTTGAAGGAGATGCCGTCCGGCACGCCGAATACGCCTTCAAACATGGCAAGACGTCGTGCGTCAGCTCCCACCCACGTATAATCGTCATTAATCTTCCTCGTACAATACATTGCATTCCCTCCATATTCTCTCAGTTTTTCGTAGTAAAAGTTTTCGTTTATTCTTTAACATTTTTATTGTAGCATAAAGCAAACAAAAAAACACGTCGCAAATGCAACATTTTTGAAATTTTAAAGAAAAACACGCCCCGAAGCAATGCTTCAAGGCGTGTTTGCTTTTTAAGTTCAGAAACTTAGGCCTTCTTGGCGATCTCGCACAGAGCGGTGAAAGCCACAGCGTCGTTGATTGCCATCTCAGAGAGCATCTTGCGGTTGATCTGGATACCGGCAACCTTCAGACCGTGCATGAAGGTGGAATAGTTCATGCCGTTCAGCTTGCAAGCAGCGCTGATACGGGTGATCCACAGCTGACGGAAGTCTCTCTTCTTCAGACGGCGGCTCACATAAGCGTAGGTCAGGGACTTCATGACCTGCTCGTTAGCCATCTTAAAGTGCTTGGACTTAGCGCCCCAATAGCCCTTAGCCAGCTTCAGCGTCTTATTTCTTCTTTTACGCGCCATCATAGCGCCTTTAACTCTTGCCATTTCTTATTGCCTCCTATTCTAACGAAATCGTATCTTATTTGTAAGGAATCATCTTGCGGACAGTAGCCTCGTTGGTTCTGTCAGCATAGGTGCCGGTGCGCAGACGACGGCCGCGCTTGGTGTCCTTCTTGGTCAGGATGTGGCTCTTGAAAGCGTGAGCTCTCTTGACCTTGCCGGATTTCGTCAGGTTGAAGCGCTTCTTGGCTCCGCTGTGAGTCTTCAGTTTAGGCATAATAATTTACTCCTTCCAATGTTTTCTTCTGCATATTGCGTGAAGAACGCTATTTTATTTACCGGTTTTCGGGGACAGGAACATGGACATATTTCTGCCTTCCATCTTGGCGGCCTTGTCCATGGTTGCTACTTCGGCACACATTTCTGCAAACTTTTTCAGCAGATCCCGGCCGATTTCCGTGTGAGCCATCTCTCTGCCGCGGAAACGGACGGAGACCTTCACGCGGTTCCCATCTGCCAGAAACTTCTGCGCATTCTTCAGTTTGGTGTTAAAATCACCCACGTCAATGCCCGGAGACATGCGAATTTCCTTGATCTCCACCACATGCTGGTTTTTCTTTGCTTCCTTCTCCCGCTTGCTCTGCTCGAACTTGAACTTACCGTAGTTCATGAGCTTGCACACAGGCGGCTGTGCCTGCGGAGAAATCTTCACCAAATCCAGACCCTGCTCCTCTGCAATGTCCAGAGCCTCTGTCGAGGACATGATGCCCAGCTGTTCACCGGTGGCGCCGATGAGGCGAATCTCCTTGTCGCGGATCTCTTCGTTCAGTTGATGCACTACCTTGCTAATACCGAAGCACCTCCAATCCAAAAATAAAAAACGCGAATGCTCATAGCATCCGCGCAGCAAGCAAAGCCCAGCTAATGGGCTCTCTTCTTACAAGCTGTTAACCTTTTCGCCACTGCTTAAGGTGAGGCGGATGCACCGACCTTCTTTGTTTTCCTTGATATTTTACTACAAGCAATGGACTTTGTCAACAACTTTTTGTATATTTCTTTTGGCCGCTTATAATTCTTATATACATTCAGAACTTTTTGCATTTTTTGCATATCCCGCAGATTTCCGGCAACACTACCACAGTACACAACGTACAGAAGGAGGTGTCCTCATGGACAATTACAAGAACGCCAAAGATAGCACCAAGAACAGCAAGGGCAGCCAGAGCCGCAATGCCAACAACACCAACTCCAAGAACGCCAAGAACGAGAACGCAAAAGGCGAAAACACCCGCAACGAGACCAACGCCCGCTGACGTCCGGCAATAAACAATACTGCCGTACAGAGCCGCAGGAAATCCCTGCCGCTCTGTACGGCATTGTTCTTTCTAAAAAGATTTACTTTCTCTGCAGGTATTCCTCCAGACAGAGATTGGAGTGATAGATCTCCTCCGCCGCCTCCCGGCCTACATAGCGATAGTGCCACGGCTCATAGATAATACCGGTGACATCCTCCTTCTCCTCGGGAAAGCGCAGGATAAACCCATAGCGCCAACTGTTTTTCAACAGCCATTGCTGCGCCGGGGTATCCGCCTGCGTGTCATCCAGGATCTGATACTCCATATCCACAATGTCCATAGCCAATCCCAGCTGATGCTCACTGGTTCCGGGTACTGCCACTTCCTTGGCGGCTTCTTCTCTGGCTTTCTCCTCCGTCAGCCCTTTGTCCATATTCTCCTGCACCAGATTTCCAAACAGTTCCTCCTGCAGTTCCCGTGGACGGTAAGCGGAGCACACCAACGCCTCATGGCCTGCAGCGCGGCAATCACCCAGCATTTCCTGCAGATCATCATAACACCGGGCATCTACCTCCCAGCCGCTGGAAAGTTCTTTCATTACAGGCGGTTCCCATGTCTCCGGCAGGGCATTCCACGGATTCACCAATACCAACCGCCAATCTGTGGGCTTCTGCTTTGGCTGCGGTTCGGACGGCGACTTCTTCGATTCCTCCACCGCCGGTGGTTCTTTCGGCGGTTCCTTCTCTCCGCCGTATTTGACCAGCACCACTGTCAGCAATGCCGCCAGCAAAAGAAGGAGCACCAATAAGATCCGCCGCCGTCTTCTGCGCCGGCGCATCTTCTCTCGCCGATGGCGGCGCTCCCGGATTCTTTTTTCATAATCATAGGGGATATTGTCCATAGTTTCCTTTCTCCCCCTCGGGTTCCTGTTACATTTGCAGCATAGGGGGATAGACACCGCGCTCATGATACTTTCGCAGCTCCTGCTCTACCGTACCACGATCTTCCTGATAGGTCATACCGAACCACCGACCGGCGGTAGGCAAAATCTGCACCTGCAGTTCTCCCCGGTTCACCAGATCACCCACCATTACCGGCAGCAGGCATTCCGCCTTGATTTCCTCCGGTGCAAGACGGCGGAGGAACGCATGGAAATACTGCTCCATCACAGGAAAGATTGAGGGCTGGAACCCCCAGAAATTCATCGACACCACCGTCTCCCGATCCAGCGGCACCGCCACATCTCCGGAAGTATCGGCAATAGTGCCGTCCTGCAGCACCCGAATTCCTGTCGTCTCCCGGATCTCCTGCAGCATACCGTTCTCACCGTGGCAAATGCCGCGGGTCACGGCTCCGTTTTCGCTGACCGTATTCTTCAAAAGATAGCCCACCATAGCAGCCTTACCCTTTTCCTCCATAGTCAGCAGTGTCTCATACATCGTGCAATATGCCTCCGCACCATAGTAGTCATCGGCATTGATGACACAAAACGGCTCCTGCACGCAATCCTTGGCGCAGAGCACCGCGTGCACTGTACCAAAAGGCTTGGTCCGCTGGGACGGGATGGCATAAAAGTCCGGGACGCTGTCGTACTCCTGGAAAACATAGGAGACCTCCACAGGCTCTCCCTTCAACGTCTTAGCTGTCTTCAGCCATGCACCGCACAGACGGTCCACCAGCTCCACGATCTCCGGCTTGACAATCAGAACAATTTTTGTAAAGCCGGCACGGATCGCGTCATAGATGGCATATTCCATCAATGCCTCCCCGCCAGGTCCCACACCGTCCACCTGCTTATTGCCGCCGTACCGGGAGCCCAGTCCCGCGGCCATAATTACAAGCGCTGCTTTCATAAGGTCCTCCTGTCCGAGCCGCACAAATAAGCGCGGCAGTTTCTTGCGATTCCTATTTACTAAATAATGTAGTTGTCCGTTATTATATCATGCTTTCGCTATTGCTTCAATGTTCTATTTCTCAGCTCCCACACCTCCCGCCATTTTTCATTGCTTTTTTGTAGTTTCACCTCGCTTTTATTTAAATTTCCCCTATATTTGTTGCAATTTGCAGTAGAAATATATCGACAAGTGTACTATAATAGAAGCCGCATATTTATTTTCCGATCGATTCGGCACATTCTATTCCAACCAAGGAGATTTTCTATGTATTCCAATAAGAAAAGAGGTAGCCGTGGCCACCTTCCCATGGCGATAGGCGACTGGTTCGGTCTCGCCTGTTTGATCCTGTTTTTTGTGTGCAGCTTGATTTTGCTGATTCGCCTGCTGTCCACGCAAATGCTGACCACCGGATTGGTTGTAGCACTGTTGATTGTACTGCTGGTGCTCAACAGCCTTCACTGCTTTGTGCAGCTGCCCCGCCGGAGGAACCATCTTCCCAAATTTATTTGCGGCGCTGTGGCACTGGTGCTCTCCGGTATTATGATCTATGCCGTTTCTGCTGCCGGCAGCGTACAGACAATGCTGATGAACATTTCCGGCAGGCTGGTGGAAAAAGAGACTACTTACGTCATCGTTCTGAAAGAGTCCCCCGCCAAGGACATCGGCGATGCCGTTGGCTACAACTTTGGTGTGCTCGCCCATTCCGATAAGAAAAACACCACGGCTCTGCTGGACGCCGTAAAGGATGGTCTGGGCGATCTGCGGAGCACCCCCTATAATAATGTAACCAATCTGGTGGATGCTCTCTATGATAATGAGGTGGACGCCATCATGCTCAACGCCGGCTACATCAGTATGCTGGAAAAGACGGATGGTTACGCGGACTTTTCCAAGCAGACCCGCATCCTCTACGAGTTTACCACAGAGCACAAAGTCGATACCGTCAATCCCAACTCTGAAATCACCCGTGAGCCCTTCGTAATCTATTGCAGCGGTTCCGATGCCCGTGATACTGACATCAACACATTCAGCCTCAGCGATGTGAACATCATGGCTGTGGTCAATCCCCGCACCCATCAGGTCCTGCTGCTCAACACGCCCCGTGACTACTACATCCCTCTTGTCAGCGAGCCTTACACCGGTCAGCTTGATAAGCTGACCCATGCAGGCGGCTTCGGCACCCAAGAATCCATGAAGGTGCTGGGTAATTTCTATGGCATGGATGTTAAGTATTTCATGCGCATCAACTTTACCGGCCTTATTGACATCGTGGATGCACTGGGTGGCATCGACGTGATCTCTCCCTGCGAATTCACAGCCCGGGATATCGGCGTTTTCGATAACGGCGATCAGCGGGACTACCACTTCAACGATGGTCTCAACCACCTCAACGGCCACGAGGCTATGGCTTTCTGCCGTGAGCGCGACTCTTTCCTTGACGGCGATAACCAGCGTGGCAAGAATCAGATGACCGTTATCTCCGCCATTGTGGATAAGGCTTCCTCCCCCGAGATTCTCACCAAATATAATAACCTTCTCAAGGCTGTGGAGGGTTGCTTCACCACCAATATGCCCTACGAGGACATCAGCGCTCTGGTCCGTATGCAGCTGAGCAACATGGCCGAGTGGAATATCACAAGCTACGCCGTCTGGGGCTACGATGATTTCCAGCCCTGCGCCTCGGTTGGCAATGAGGAATTGTACGTCATGCGTCCCGACGAGGAGTCTGTGGAGCTGGCCAGAGAGCTGGTACAGCAGGTCATGTCCGGCCAGACCCCTGTGATCCCCGAGGAGAACTGATCACTTCCCAACACAGGAGAATCTCCTCTTCCTAATTCCATACAAGCGCACTTATTTAGCAAATGAAAATACCGAGGAATGCTCCGTGTAAGAGTGTTCCCCGGTATTTTTTTGTGCAATTACGAAACGCCTTTTAGGGCAAAAATCTTCCACATGGCGCCCCGTATCGCCAGCTCGAAACTGCGGACATACCACTTGTAAGCATACACCCCAAAAACGGATTCACCATCTGAACGGGCGTCCCCTTAACGGTATACTCCTGCATACACATCTCCTGCGGCGGCAGCACAGAAAAATTGATCAGAATCGTACAAATACAGAGACGTCATTTGCTCGTAGTGTTCTTTTACCAGCGTATCAAGCAGTTCCTCTCTATTTTTTTAAGTATCCACACAAGGCTCCGGTGATCACACCAAAAAGGTGCGGCACAGCCCGCATTGGGGCCATGCCGCACCTTAGCAAAATACTCCCTTATGAGAGGTACTTATATTTAAATCTTCAATTCGCACTGCATACTCATGACAGCCCGGCCACCAATGAGCACCTTCACCACCTCACCATCCTTCACCAGACGGCTGCGGATCTCCGAGGGACGATTCATGTGCTCTCCCTGCAAAAAGATATTCTCCTCCTCCGGCTTCACCAGCCCCTGCAGAAAGAGATAATACGTCAGTGCACCATTCGATGTGCCGGTGGCGCACTCCTCCGGAATGTCATACAGGGGCGCATAATTGCTGCAATAGGCCGTACAGGCCTCCCCACCGGGGCAGAACATATGGACACCTGTCACATCATAGTGGCGGGACAGCTCCGTCACGGCGCGCTCATCCTGCACAGCAGACATAAGAACCTCATGATCCAGCACCGGCATCATAATATCGGCAAGCCCTGTAGAAACGATCTTCGGCGCAAAGCCCTCGGGGCAGTGTTCTGGACGCAATCCATATGCGCCGTACAGCGCCGGATAATCCTTCTCCTCGATAGTACGCAGCAACTGCGGCGGCGCCATATCCATCCATACTGTCTCGCCGCTGACGCGAATCTGCAGCTCACCGGCCTTGGTATGGGCGGTAAAGGTACCATCACCAATCCTGCCTGTCTGGCGCAGCAGCGCAAATGAGGCAATGGTAGCATGGCCGCACAGATCCACCTCACCTGCCGGTGTGAAGTAGCGCAGCGTCACGCTGCCGTCCGACTCCATACGCACAAAGGCCGTTTCCGAGTGCTTAAACTCCCCGGCAATCTGCTGCATCTCCCGGTCGGACAACTCCCGATCCGGCAGCACCACGCCAGCTTGATTTCCACCGAACACTGCGGCAGAAAATGCATCCATTACATAGGCTTCCATCGATAACTTCCCCCTCTGTCTCATTCGGATCACTAATGCGATATGATAGTGTATTATACCATATTTTTACTGGTATGCAACGGTTTTTAGCTTACAGATCTTCCAGTTATACGAAAAAAGGAACCGCCGAAGCGGTTCCTTTTTATATATCCTTATAAGGATTAGTCGAGCATGGACTTGCAGTCAGCAGCCACGGTGAAGGGAGCAGCAGTAGCAGCCTTCACGTCCTCGACGGTGAACTCGGGGTTCAGCTCGGTCATGACCAGACCGTTCTCAGTGACCTGGAACACGCACATCTCGGTGATGATGGTGTTGACGCAGTGAGAAGCAGTCAGGGGCAGCTTGCACTGCTCCAGAATCTTGGGATTGCCCTTAGCGGTGTGCTCCATGCAGACGATGCACTTCTTAGCACCGACGCACAGGTCCATAGCGCCGCCCATACCGGGCATCTTCTTACCGGGGATGATCCAGTTGGCCAGGTTACCCTGTGCATCAACTTCCAGAGCGCCCAGGAAGCAAGCATCCACATGGCCGCCACGGATCAGGCCGAAGTTGGTAGCGGAGTCGATGAAGCCGCCGTCGCAAGCGACGGAAGCGGGGCTGCCGCCAGCGTCCACAACGTGGTAGGGATCATAGTTCTCAGCGCCCTCAGCAGGAGCAGCACCGGCACCAACGATACCCAGCTCAGCGTGGATGACCAGCTCCACACCCTCGGGCAGATAGTGGGGGATCATAGTGGGCAGACCGATACCCAGGTTAACAACGTCGCCGTCCTTCAGTTCCTTGGCGCAACGCTTTGCAATAAATGCCTTGATTTCGCTTCTATCCATTACTTTCTTTCTCCTTCCACGATGTAGTCAACGCAAATACCGAAGGTATGGATATCCTCGTGGTTGATCTCGCCCACGGGGACAATATTCTCGGTCTCAGCGATCACCAGATCAGCAGCCGTAGCCATCACAGTGTTAAAGTTACGCATGGTGCCCTTGTACCAGCAGTTACCGGACTCGTCGCACTTGTAGGTGCCCAGCAGAGCTACATCAGCGTGAACAGGCTTCATCAGCAGGTATTCCTTGCCATCGATGGTCTGCTTACCCATGCAGAAGGGGCTCTCCTCAACCAGGGTGTCCACACCCACGGGAGTCAGCACGCCGCCCAGGCCTGCGCCATCGGCGCGGATGCACTCAGCCAGAGTGCCCTGGGGCAGCAGGTTCACTTCCAGAGTACCTTCCGTATTCTGCTGGCCAACCTCGGGAGTCATACCCACGTGGGTAGCGATCACGCGCTTGACCTGCTTGTTGTGGATCAGTTCGGCAATGCCGAAGAACTCCTCGCCCTTGGGACCCACTGCACGACCCATATCGTTAGCAATCAGGGTGAAGCCACCCTTGCCGGAAGCCACCAGCTCCTTAACGATAGCTCTGGCCTGACCGCAGCCCAAGAAGCCGCCGCACATAATGGTGGCACCTTCAGGAATCATAGCTGCTGCCTCTTTGGCAGTGATTACAGGTTTCTTTGCCATTTCTGTTCCTCCTTGTTGTTATGTACTCTACAAAATAGAATTCGTTTCTATTTTAACAATTTCATCATAGCACAACAATATCCAAAATGCAAGTCACGTTGTGCCAAACATATGGTTTTTCCTTAAAATTCTACACCGAGGCGAGCATTCAATCCCTTGTCAAAGGGATGGCGCACCTTTGTCATCCGCGTGATGTAATCGCACAGCGGATCGACACAAGGCGTAGGCTCCCGACCGGTCATGACAACCTCTAATTCCTCGGGGCGATTTTTCAGAAAATCCGCCAATTCCTCGTCATCCAGCATGCCCAAAGCCACGGCATCCAGCACTTCGTCCATCACCAAGAGCTTGGCGTGGTACTTCTCCACAGCCGCTACGGTATCGTGGAAATGCTGCTGCACCTGTGCGCGGCACTCCGCCTTTTCCTCTTCGTTCATCTGAAAGACAAATTTCATGGTACGCTGCGGTGCTTCAACAATATGGTAATGCTCCAGCGTTCGCAAGATTTTCAGCTCACCGGTGGTAGATCCCTTCAGAAACTGGCTGAGCACCACCGGCCAACCGTGGCCACAGGCTCGTACGCTCAGTCCCATGGCTGCAGTGGTCTTACCCTTGCCGTCACCGCAGTAAACATGGATCTTTCCCTGACTCATTCAACCACCCTTTCTACGTTCAGCCAGAACGGCCATGAAGAAATTCTCCATGGCCGTTTCAGCTGAAATTAAGATCTTACTTCATGCCGCGCTTGACCATCTCGGTCACAGCGAAGCTCGCCACATCATCAGCATACTTACCGGCGCCGAAGCCAGCATCGTAGCCCAGCTCCTTAGCCAGCTCATGGGTAATACGGGGGCCGCCGCAGCAAACGACGAACTTATCACGCAGACCCTCAGCCTCCAGCAGCTCGATGAGGTTGGTCAGATTCTGGATATGGACATCCTTCTGCGTAACAGTCTGGGAAACCAGCAGTACGTCAGCGTGAACTTCCAGAGCCTTCTTGATGAAGTCCTCGTTGAGGACCTGAGAACCCATGTTAATGGCCTCGATCATGTCGTAGCGCTCCAGACCGTAGTGGCCGGCAAAGCCCTTACGGTTCATGATAGCATCGATACCCACGGTGTGAGCGTCGGTACCGGTGGAGGCACCCAGCATCACGACCTTGCGGCCGATGTTCTCACGAATATAGTCGTTGGTAGTTTCCATATCCATGGTGTCGGACTCCACGGTAATGACGTGGATATCCTCGTAGTTGACAGTGTGCACACAGCTGCCGTAAACCACATAGAAGGTGAACTCTGCATCCAGAGGGGTGTGGAAAGCCACGTTGGGCTCATCCAGGCCCATCTTCTTAGCAATCTGGCGGGCAGCCTCTTCGCCACGCTCGTCATCCTTGACGGGCAGAGTGAAGCTGGTCTGCACCTTACCGTCGTTCATGGTGTCGCCATAGGGCTTCAAACGGGTCAGATCCAGTGTGGTATCAAAATCGATTTTATGGGTGTTATACAGTCCGGAACTCATTCGGCGACCCTCCCTTTCATGACTTCAATAAAGGGGTTGAAGTACTTATCATCCTTCACCACAACGCCGGCAAGGCCCTTACCGCCGTCCTTAGGACGCTTAACATCGGCAAAGATACCCTTCTCGATGGTGGTGAACAGACCCAGCTCCTCGATCTCCTTCAGCAGATCTGCAGCCTTGGTCAGAACCTCGTTTGCACGAGTACGGATGATACCGCCTTCCTTGTAGATCAGCTCGCCGCCCAGATCCTTCATGGTGCGGAAGATGTACTGAGCGTTCTCGATAGCCAGAGCACGGTCAGACATAAAGGGAGTGTGGATAGCCTCGGTCATCATGCCCAGCAGCTGCAGCTTCTGGCCGGTCAGAATGGTGATCATATTGAACAGAGCATCCTGGATGTGGCCGCGGAAGATGTTACCGGTCATGAACTTCGTGGGAGGCATATACTTCAAAGGTGCCTTGGGGAAGATTTCGCGGGCCATCTGTGCCTGTGCCAGCTCATAGAGGAAGGTGTTCTCCACGGAGGGATCCATCTCGAAAGCGTGACCCAGACCCATCTGCTCCTCACGCATGCCGGCTTCCTTAGCAAATGCCTCGTTGAGGAACTGGGAAGCCAGAACGGTGTGGGCAGCGGTGATAGCGTCATCGGTGGTCAGATAGTTATCCTCACCGGTGTTGATGATCACGCCGGCATAGCCGTTGATCACGCGGGAGAAATACTGGTCAACGATGGTACGCTGCATGTTGATATCGCGGAACAGGATGCCGTACAGTGCGTCGTTCAGCATCACGTCCAGACGCTCCAGAGCGCCCATAGCGGCGATCTCGGGCATGCACAGGCCGGAGCAGTAGTTGCACAGACGAATGTAGCGCTTCTGCTCCTTACCCACCTCATCCAGAGCCTCACGCATCAAGCGGAAGTTCTCCTGGGTGGCATAGGTACCGCCGAAGCCCTCGGTGGTAGCACCGTAAGGCACATAGTCCAGCAGGGACTGACCGGTGGTACGAATAACTGCGATGATGTCAGCGCCCTGCTTTGCACCAGCCTTAGCCTGGATAATATCCTCATAGATATTACCGGTAGCCACGATGATATACAGGTAGGGGCCTTCCTTATCGCCGAACTCCTTCAGGAATTCGTTACGCTCACGGACGTTCTTATTGATACGCTCCACAGTAGCATTCACTACGGGAGTGATCTTGGCACGGATCTCTGCGTCGCTGTGTGCGGGCAGCTTGGACAGGTCGACTTCGCCTGCGTCCACTGCCTCAGCAACGCCCTGAGGATCCTTACCGGTCTCGATCATGGCATTACCGATTGCCCAAGCGGCACCGGCAGGGAGCATGGAGCTGGCCAGCAGGTGATCCACCACAACGTTGGGCATGGGAACATCCATCTCGTTAACGCCATCGATGCCCAACAGACGGCAGACGGCGCGCTCCACGGTAACCGTGGTATGCTGGTCGATGAAGCCCTGGACATCCGCTGCAACTCGTGCAGCGGATTCCCGAGCCTGATTGACCAATTCAATATTCAAGCCGAGTTTGCTTTCCATGTTCAAATTACCTCTTAATTATTTCTTGACGTGACGCTCGTTACGCAGCAGCTTGGTGGGCTCCAGATAATGCTGAGCAGTACCCTCGGCAACCCAAGCAACACCCGTCTTCTCAGCCTTCTTCTTGCCCATGCAGACGTCGCAGTGGCAATCCTGAACATAGTGCTCAGGCTCGGTGTAAGAAGTGATGACGCCCTCGAAGTTACGCAGGATAACCTTGCGAGGAGTCTGGGAGATCAGGTAGTTGGGCATCACGGGAGTCTTGCCGCCGCCGCCGGGAGCGTCGACCACGAAGGTGGGGATGCAGTAACCGGAAGTATGGCCGCGCAGAGCTTCCATGATCTCGATACCCTTGGAAACAGGAGTACGGAAGTGGCTCAGACCCAGGGAAGGATCGCAAGCATAGATATAGTAAGGACGTACACGCATCTTAACCAGCTCATGCACCAGCTCCATCATCACATGAGAGCAGTCATTCACGCCGGCCAGCAGCACGCTCTGGTTACCCAGGGGGATACCAGCGTCAGCCAGCATAGCGCAAGCCTTGGCAGCCTCGGGGGTAACTTCCTTGGGGGTGTTGAAGTGGGTATTCAGCCAGATAGGATGATACTTCTTCAGCATGTTGCACAGCTCGGGGGTAATACGCTGGGGGCAGACAACGGGAGTACGGGAGCCCAGACGCACGATCTCCACATGGGGAATGGCGCGTACGCGCTTGATGATATACTCCAGGTTCTCATCGGAAACCATCAGGCTATCGCCGCCGGACAGCAGCACGTCGCGAACCTCGGGATGAGCAGCGACGTAATCGATGCACTTATCGATCTGAGCCATCGGCACTTCGCAGTCATTCTGACCGGCGAAACGACGGCGGGTGCAGTGACGGCAGTACATGGAGCACTGGTCAGTGATCAGCAGCAGCACGCGGTCGGGATAACGGTGAGTCAGGCCGGGGCAGGGAGAGTCGACATCCTCGTGCAGGGGGTCGGCATCCTCGTAATCGGCATACTCCAGCTCCTCAGCGCGGGGAATAGCCATCTTACGGATGGGATCATAGGGATCATCCAGATCGATCAGGGACAGATAGTAGGGAGTAACTGCCATGCGCAGCTTGCCCAGAGTCTTAGCAACACCAGCCTCCTCATCGGGAGTCAGGTTCATATACTTCTTCAGGTCTTCAACGGTTTCGGCACGGTTATCTACCTGCCAATGCCAATCATTCCACAGATTTTCGGGAACGTCTGCAAACAGGCCATTACGAGTCTTCATAATCGTTGCACTCCTTTATTAATCAGTTTTTAGGGAAATAGCCCACGATGGCAGGGCGGCCGCCAAGGGACGCCCTGCCACCCTCTTATTTATTCTTTAGCAGTACTTCTCATCGAACAGCTTGCGCAGCTTGGGGCACTCGCGCAGCACGTTCAGAGTGATCTCAGCGTGGTTCTTGGTGTAACCGTTACCCACGATCATGGTCACGTCCTTGCCGATACCCTCAGCGCCCAGAGCAGCCTTGGTGAAGGAAGTAGCCATGGAGAAGAAGTAAACCAGACCGTCATCACGGACAGGCAGGATAGCGGACATCTCGCAGGACTCGATGTTCACGCAGCAGATGGAGATATCATACTCCTTGCCATCGTTGGCAGCCAGAGCAGCTTCCATAACTGCAACGGGCTTGGTGCAGTCAGCAACAACAACATCGGTGTAAACGCCCAGCTCCAGCAGGTCAGCAACCTGGGACTCCTTACGGACAACGCCGACGACCTTACCATTGGGGCCGACCTTCTTCATAGCCTCGTAGCCGCACAGAACAGCGGACTTACCGTTAGCACCCAGAATCAGGACGCTGTCGCCCTCCTTGGGCAGCTTGCGGGCCTGAGCAGGAGCACCGGCCACGTCCAGAGCAGCCAGAGCCAGAGGCTCGGACATGTCGTCGGGCAGCTTAGCATAGATAGCGGACTCGAACAGGATAGCCTTACCAACAATATCAACACGGTCGATATCCTTGTGGATAGCCTTGATCTCGTCAATGCGCAGGGGGGTCATGGACAGGGAGACCAGAGAAGCGATCTTGTCGCCTACCTTCAGGTCGAAGTCGGGCTTAGCCAGCAGGTCCTCACCGATGTGAGCAACCTTACCGATGAACATACCGCCGGAACCGGTCACGGGGTTCTGCTGCTTGCCGCGCTCAGCGACAATGCCCAGAATCATCTCGCCGATCTTCTTCTCGTCGCCGCCGCAAGCCTCAGAAATCTGAGTGAAGGAAGCGGAGTCCACGTTCAGGGAGATCACGTCGCAGACGATCTCGTTGGAATAAACCTTGGACATATCGTTATCGATCTTCCAAGCAGCCTGAGTCAGAACACCCTTGGGCTCAATAACTCTGTGCGTACCGTACTTGTTACCTTTCAGCTCTGCCATAATTAAATTCCTCCTAAATAATATGTTGGTTAATTCTGCACTTTACCGTGCAAATCTAAACACGCTAAGTTACTTGGTCAGGCCCAGAATCTTGCGAGCCTCATCGGGAGTAGCGACCTCGCGGCCCAGCTCCTTAGCCAGACGTACCACCTTGGCGACCAGCTCGCCGTTGGAAGCAGCCTTGTGGCCCTTGCCCAGATAGATGTTGTCCTCGAAACCGACACGGACGTTACCGCCCATGCAGATACCGGCAACAGCCATGGGCCATGCGCCGCGGCCTACGCCGGTGACGGTCCAGGTGGAGCCTGCAGGGATCTTGTTGACCAGGAATGCCAGGTTGTCGAAGGTAGCGGGGGTGCAGCCGTTGACGCCCAGCACGAAGTTGAACTGCATGGGAGCACCGGGAACCTCGCCCTTGGCAGCCATATTCAGGACAGTGTCCAGATGACCGATCTCGAAGCACTCATACTCGGGCTTGATGTTGTTCTCCAGCATACGCTTACCAAAGGCGCGCATGGTGGGCATATCGTTGACGAAGATATCATCGGAGAAGTTGCAGGTACCGCAGTCCAGCGTAGCCATCTCGGGCATCAGCTCAGTGGGCTGCAGACGCTCCTCGGGAGTCATACCGGTAGCACCACCGGTGGAGGGGATCAGGATCACGCCGGGGCATGCTTCCTTGATCGCATCCAAGATCACGCGGAAACGCTCACGATCCTGCGTAGGAGTACCATCATCCTCACGGACATGGACATGGATCACAGCAGCGCCGGCCTCAAAAGCAGACTTAGCCTCGCGAACCATTTCCTCCAGGGTGTAAGGAACAGCAGGGTTGTGCTCCTTGGTAACTTCTGCGCCGCAGATAGCAGCAGTGATAATCAGCTTTTCCATTTCTACGACTGCCTCCCTATTACTTATTGTTGCGCTGGCAATCCTTGGGAGTCACGCAGGTGCCGTGAGCACGGCATACCACCACGGGCTCTTCCAGAACATCGGCAGCAGAGGGGCTGATGTCGGGGCGGGAAACAATCACCTTGCGAGCCTCAAACTTCATCGTGCGGGAGCTGTTGCCCACCTTCTCGATCTCACCGTAAGCCTCGATGTAATCACCGGCGTATACGGGAGCCAAGAACTCGATATTGTCGTAAGCACAGAACAGGCCCTCGTCGCCATCGCACTTGATCAGCAGCTCGGTAGCCACATCACCGAACAGGTGCACCATGTGAGCACCGTCCACCAGGTTTCCGCCGTAATGGGCATCCTTTGCGCTCATTCTCAAGCGGAGCAGAGAAGTCATCTTTTCCATGATAGTATCCTCCTTAAAATTGATTGTCAGTTTGCGGTGATTTCTCATATACAGCCAGAAAGATCACCCCTTACTCCAAGAAAAAAAGCGCTATTGGTCAGTAGTTGACCAATAGCGCACCATGTCTTTGGAGAAGAGCATGACAGTAACATCGTTTACGCGACATCACCAAGGACAAAAGATGCAGGCCAGCTATGTCCTTTCGGCGAAAAGTCCCTTCTCAACTCACTCTCTGAGGGCCTGTCCTCTTATGGGTTGATACCCTACTTTTCGCTCCTCTATTGACTATTATGTGGAAATCTTACAGTTAAAATTATACGGATTATTGGTGTTTTTGTCAAGAGATTTTCGCTTTCTTACCCCTAAAAGTTTTTTATGTGCAACATGACAAACTTTTCACAATTTTTTCAGTAAGATTGCTCAATCTCCTTTAGGATTTCCGGCTTCAACGACAGCATCCGACAGATATTCAGCGCATCTCTCGGGCAATCGGAGCGTCCCTCCACCCGGTACAAGCCGTAGTTCATGTGGCGGGCGATCACCTGAATACCGTCATCACCGGTAGCAGCCAGTTCCTGACGGATCTGCTCCGGATCTACATCGCGCAATCCAATAATCTGATAATGCGCGCTGGCGTTCTCGGCCACCTTGTCATAGTGGGTGGTCAAAAGGGAGATTGCATCCACCTTATTGAGGTAACGAGTCACCGCCTGCACGATCACAGCACCCTCATCGGGGTTGGTACCGCGCGCAAATTCATCCAGCATGAAGAGGGAGAAGCCTTCCTCCACCTCATCCAGTGCCTTCTGGAACTCCACGATCTCCGAGCCGAAGCCGCTCAGGCCGCTCTGAATGGACTGAAGATCATCGAAGAGCATCTTCACGCTGCTGAAAAGGGGCATTCTGGCCTTCTTGGCGCAAACAAGGAAACCGGCCTGCAGCAACAGAACATTCAGTGCCACCGTCTTCATAGCCACGGACTTACCGCCCATGTTGGCACCGGTGATCACCGTAGCGCCGGCTCCCAGAGAGATGGACACCGGCACAAAGCTGCGGCCCTTCTCCTCCAGAAGATCCTTCAGCTCCGGGTTGATCATGTCCTCCAGCTCCAGCGTACGCTCCGTGATCTCCGGACGCACCCCGCCGTAGCGAACAGCGAAGAAAGCCTTCTGGATCAGGAAGTCCAGCCGCCCCACCGTATCGGTATCGGTCAGAATGTCGTCTGCCATGGGAGCCAGCTGCTCACCCATAGACTTGCGAACCTTCATCTCCTCGCTCTCCTCCTCCGCGCAGATGCGGGTACGGCGAGCGCGAAGCTCCTCTTTCTGTGCCTCGGTGGTTGCCTGATACAACTGCTCCTCGATCTCCTTTTTGGCCTGACGAACCTCACGCAGCTTCTGCGTAGCGTTGTCGGGAATGTAGAAACCACGGCTGCGGGTCTCCTCGGGATCCAGTACCGCCAGCGCAGGCGCAGATTCATGGAGCACAACTCCCTGCAGGTGTGCCACTTCATTCACCTGATCCAGCAGAGGACGCAGCGTCTCCACACGCTGGAGATAGTTCTTCAGCTCAAAAAGCTCCACATGATCCGGGCACTCCAAAGCCTTGATCCGGCGCAGTGTACCACGGATCTCCTTCATCTGGCAAAGGAGCATACTGATCTTATCATAGACCACCTTCAAGCGATCCATGGCATTGGCCATCTGCTCTACATTGTAGAGTTCCTCCTCCAGCTCGGCGCGTTCCTCGGGGCTGTAAAAGCGCAGCCGACGCATCTTTTCAATGCCGAAGGGACTGCAGCCGTGAAGTGTATCCAGCACATACTGCAGGCCGATTTTTTCTCTCTCCTCAAAACGAATAGCGATCATGCCAGCTCCTCCTTTACATTGATGACCGGTGCATCCACCGCCTCACGCATTTTTTCCATAAATTCATCCTTGTCGAATTTCCAGCCGTAGGCCGACACCGGGTTGATAGTAACGCACAGCGTCTTGGCAGCCTCCGCCGCCTCCAGCTTCACCTGCCGTGTTGCCAGCTTGTCCAGCGTATCCGCCTTCAAAAGCACCTTGCTGGGATCCTTCACCACCAGACGACCATTGCGCAAAACGCCGCTGCGCAGCAGGGGCAGCACCATGGAATCCGTCAGCGCGCCGGGGATCAGCGCCTCACCGTGCGCCTTCAAACAGGCCTCCAGACCCTCTTCCGGCTCCGGCGGCAGTGTTGCCGCCTTGGGAAGGTTCATAATGCGGTAGATATTGGCAGTATCCTCAATGACCTGTTCCATATTCATATGGTAGCTGGCACCGGTGCAGAGGATCACGCCCTCGGCCACCGTCCGGGCACCCAGAGACTTCCGCCCCAGTGCACCGTCAATGATGGACTGCTCCGCGCCCAGCTCAAAGAACCACTTGGACACATCCCGCAGCTGCGTCGTGATGGACGGGCCTGCCAGCTGCACATAGCCGTCGCTGCGCGCCCGCATGATCACCACCTCACCCAGCGGCGTGGGAATACCCGTGGTCATCAGGATCTCTTTGGTCACATCACCCAACCGCAGCATATCCCGAGCCGTCGCCACCATTGTACCCTCCGGCACAAAGATACTGGGCTTTTCCGTTCCTGTCACAACGTCAGTAGATTCGCCGTCACGGCCGATGGATGTCAAGCCCAAGATTCTGTCGCGGCGGCTGTTGTGCAGCAGCCAGTTGAGCACGGTAGTCTTGCCTGCATTTTTACACATGCCCACAATGGACATGGTCTTTACCTCTTTTAAGGATTTTTCCAGCTCCGGTAACATGCTCCACGCTCCTTACGTAATTTAGTTATGCCTGTTTTTATTATATCGTATCCATTTCAAAAAAGGAAGTAATATTTATAAAGTATAAAAACAAGCGCCGCTCCGATATTCGGAGCGGCGCCTGCCTGTAAAATCTTCTTTTTTACTTTACCTTTTCCAGAACCAGCGGGAACATGAATTCCGCAACTTCGTCGCCGTCAGACAGCTTATCCGCCTCAATGGTCAGCTTGTTGCCGTCCAGCTTGTAGGGATTGGGGATCACGTCTTCGGGCTCGTCACTACCCTCGCTGAGATAGATCTCGCCGCCCTTGACCATGTACTTTCCGCTGATTTCTTCCATCAAGTCAGCGACATCCAGGCCATCTGCGCCGAACATCTCATCCATCAGCTCGTCAACAGAGATACCGGCAGCTTCCATGGCCTCTTCCACGGTCATATCCACGCCCATATCCTTGATCATCTTCTCCATATAGGCCAGAAGGATATCCTTTGTCTGTGCCTTAATGCTCTCCATGAGCTCAGTGGTGCCAGCCTCATCCATAGCCATCGTATAGGTATCATCTGCCTTCAGATCCAGGTTGATCGTCATTGCCAGATCCTTATAACCCTCCAGGCCTTCCGCATCACTACCCAGACTTGCCATAATTTCGTCGTTAAAAATTCCCGTGATGTCGACCTTGCCGCTCCAAGTACCCACCAGAGCATCCTTGTCGTTACCACCCTTACCGCAGCCCACCAGAGCCAGCGATGCCACAATAACCAGCGCCAAAATCATTGCAATTCTCTTTTTCATGCTTTACCTTCCACATTTTCGTTGGTTTGATTTTTGCTTTTGTTATTTGCGTAATGTAATAAAGTGATGATACCATAGTTCTCTTTCTCCGTCAATTACTCTTCTTCGCTTTCTCATATTTTTATAGTCGGCGGCGCATACTATCTCCTAAAAGGAGGCGACCTCTATGGCAACCGCATTTTTTCGTACCATCATCCTCTATCTGCTGCTGATCGCAGGACTGCGTCTGACCGGTAAGCGCCAAATCGGCGAGCTGGAGCCCACAGAACTGGTGCTGACCATGCTTCTAAGCGATCTGGCTGCCGTACCCATGCAGGATTTCGGCATTCCACTAATCCATGGTGTGATCCCCATTCTCACTCTTCTGGCGCTTTCAACTCTTCTGAGCTACTTCAGCCTGTGCAATGTTCGCTTCCGTTCCTTAGCCTGCGGCGAGCCCACCATTATTATCCGCAACGGTAAGCTGTTACAGGATGCCATGCGCCACACGCGCCTGACGTTAGACGAACTGATGGAAGAACTGCGCCAGCAGAGCATCTGCGACCTCTCCACCGTCAAATATGCCGTTCTGGAGACAAGTGGACAGCTATCGGTACTGCTCTACCCCCAATATCAGCCCTTGACACCCCAAACGGTGACGCAGCCACCCGCCGAGGACAGCGTAACCCTGCCCACCATTATCATCAGCGACGGCCGTCTTTTAAAAGAAAACCTGCACCACGCCGGATACGAGGAGAACTGGCTGAAGGCACAGCTGAAAAAAGCCGGCATCGCACGCCCCGGTGACGTCTTTCTGCTGACAGTGGACGAAGTCGGTCAAGTATTTTTGCTGAAAAAGGAGGTGGATCGATGAAAGCTTTGCGAATTCCCAGTCTCCTGCTGTCCGTTCTCTTCCTGCTGTCACTGCTGAACAGCCTCTTCATCGACCGCAAGTGCCAGGTCTGGACGGAGGAGGTCTGCGCCGTGGATACGTTGGCATCCCAAGAGGATTGGGCCGAGGCCGAAAAAAAACTGAGCGCCCTTTACCAAAACTGGCAGGACGCTCAACTCTATTTGCACATAACCGCACACTGTGACTCACTGGATACGGTGGAGGAGCAGTTTCGCTGCTGCGCCGTGCTGCTGTCGCAGCGCGACCTATCGCAGCTGCGTCCGGCTCTCACAAGCCTTACCGCACAGCTGCAGTTCCTTGCGGACACAGAGCAGATCCACCCCCGGAACATCTTCTGAGCTTACTTCTCGCTCAGCAGCTTCGTCAGCTCACTCATAAAGGTGTTGATATCCTTAAACTGGCGGTAAACTGAGGCAAAGCGCACATAGGCCACCTCATCTGCCGACTTCAGCTTTTCCATCACCTTTTCACCGATTGCCTCGGTGCTGACCTCGCGCTCCAGGGAGTTCTGCAGTTCCTGTTCGATCTCACTGGCCATCCGCTCCATGTCAGCCACCGGCACAGGCCGTTTTTCGCAGGAGCGTTGGATGCCCCGCAGCACCTTACTGCGGTCAAAGCTCTGGCGGCTGCCATCCTTTTTGATGACCACCATCGGCAGGCTTTCCACCGTTTCGTAGGTGGTAAATCGTTTTTCACACTGCAGACACTCACGGCGGCGGCGGATGCTGCTGCCCTCGTCAGCGGGGCGGGAATCCACCACTTTACTCTCCCGGTAACCACAATAAGGACATCTCATCTCTTCTCCACCATTCCTTTCAGTGCGTCAAACGCTTATATTATAAATAGTATAGTGTCAGTATACCACGCCGTCGGCAGATGCGATAGAGAAAAATGCAATTTTTTTAAATTTCTTCCGTCCACACCGGTTCTCCCGCCTCGTTGATGGTGAACACAGCCCAGTTTCGGCCCTCCATCCGCCGCAGCCGAGCCAAACAGAACAGCTCCGCCATAGGGAAAGGCCGCCCCTCCTCCCACGGCAGTGCCAGCAGATACCCCCTTCCGCGGCGGCAGCAAAGGGCTCCGGTCGGCAGGGCAAGCCTGCCGGGAATTTCCCCCTGTCCCGGCGCATGCCATCCACCGCCGCCCTTTTCCGCCCGAGCCGTGCGCAGCTGTCCTGCCCGGGAAAGGAGCTGCCGGGAAAGACGACGGTGCAGTGTCCCCGTCTCCGTGACGCCCAGCAGCACCTCCCCCTCCGTTCCCTGCAGCGTGATCCGCCAAAGCCCCTGCGTCAATCGAGGCGCTGCCACAGTGAAGAGTGTCTCCCCGGTCTCCATCTCAGCACGCACCGTTCCTACCTGCTGATCCCTTATAAATAGAGGCAATTCCATTCCTCCGCCCTCCTGTTCTCACATCCGATTTTCTCCGGTTTTCCGTCTTAACGGCATATTTTAACAGAAATAACCAAATTTACCCCTCGGTTCCCCCGAAAAAATTGCATTAAGCTCGAAAATTTTTCTTTCATCTTGTAAATCGCCGTGGTATAATATATCGGAAACATTTTTGATTATGCCATTTCCAATACTTATTACTTAGATGATATGGGGGCTTCAACATGGAAAGAAGAGTCGGTACTGTATCAAGAGGCATCCGCTGCCCGATCGTCCGTGAAGGTGACGACCTTGTTGCAATGACCGTTGAGAGTGTATTGGCCGCTGCGGAGAGTGAAGGCTTCTCCCTGCGCGACCGGGACGTAATTGCGCTGACCGAGTCCATTGTGGCACGAGCACAGGGCAACTATGTCTCCGTAGAGGATATTGCCGCCGATGTAAAGGCCAAGCTGGGCGGCGAGACTGTGGGTGTGATTTTCCCCATCCTCTCCCGTAACCGTTTCGCCATCAATCTGCGCGGCATTGCTATGGGCTGCAAGAAGGTCGTGCTGATGCTCAGCTATCCCAGCGACGAAGTGGGCAACGCCCTGCTGACACTGGATCAGCTGGATGAGGCTGAAATCAATCCCTACTGCGATGTGCTGACGCTGGAGAAGTATCGTGAGCTGTTCGGCGAGAACAAGCATGAGTTCACCGGCGTGGACTATGTCCAGTACTACAGCGACATCATCACCGAGGCCGGTGCCGAGGTGGAGATCATCTTCGCCAACCAGGCCAAGACCATCCTCGACTACACCGACTGCGTCATCAACTGCGACATCCACACCCGCGCACGCACCAAGCGTATTCTGAAGAAGGCCGGTGCTAAGGTCGTCTGTGGTCTGGATGATATTATGACTGCGCCTATCAACGGCAGCGGCTTTAACAGCAAGTATGGTCTTCTGGGCTCCAACAAGTCCACTGAGGACACCATCAAGCTCTTCCCCCGCGAGTGCAAGGATCTGGTACTGGACATCCAGAAGGAGATCCTCCAGCGCACCGGTAAGCACGTAGAAGTCATGGTCTACGGCGACGGTGCTTTCAAGGATCCTCAGGGCAAGATCTGGGAGCTGGCCGACCCTGTCGTCTCTCCCGCTTACACCGACGGTCTGATCGGCACGCCCAACGAGCTGAAGCTGAAGTATCTGGCCGACAACGACTTCAAGGATCTGAACGGTGCAGAGCTGCAGGAGGCAATCTCCAAGAGCATCCGCGCTAAGAGTGACAATCTGGTGGGCAACATGGCCTCTCAGGGTACCACTCCCCGCCAGCTCACCGACCTGATCGGTTCTCTGTGCGACCTGACCTCCGGTTCCGGTGATAAGGGTACGCCCATGATCCTCATTCAGGGTTACTTCGACAACTTCACCAACGAATAATCTCGGTATTGCAAAAGGACACGTCTTTAGCCGAGGTGCGATAACGAAGTATTTATATTTATGTAGAGTGGCGGCACAGCTTTTCGCTGTGCCGCCACTCTACGCTTTAGGTATATTTGTTCTTTTGCCAACGCTCTTTTCTTCCATCCTCTTCCATTAAACAGGGAACGCCTATGGCACCTGGTTCAGCAATAGTATATAACAACATCAATCCATTCAGATGTTATTTCTTCAATCCCCTTAAATTTCGACATTTTATTTCCTTCTATCTATTTTCACTCGTTATTTTGTTCAGCAGGGATATCTAACTCTTTGCTTAAATCATTAAATCGCGCCAGCCGCTTGTTAGCGTTATGCAGACGATTATTTCGGCAATAATCGCAACTGCCGTGATTACGGCACATTTTACAATATACTTCTACGCCACGATACTGTTTTCTTCGTTCTTTTCCGGAATTTATGCTTTTATCAAGACTCATTATGTTGTGCCTCCTCCCGGCAACTGGTTTATTCATTGTATGGCCTGTTGTCAAGTTATTTTTCCAAATAGCAGAGGAAATATAGCAAACCGGGGAAGCATCCCCCGGTTTGCTATATTTACCTTGTGAAAGCTACTTCGCCTAGCCCTGAACTTCTGGCGTCTGCCGCCTTATACACTCCAAAATATCTTTATTGCACTCTCTATTATACATCATTCCTGTGCTTCGTCAAGATAAAAATATAAGAATTTTGGTTTTTATTGCATTTTAGTAACGACTGTAGTATTATTACAAAAAATATGATTGAGGATGTAGTTATGTTTAAATACAATCTTTCCGTAAGTATGAGTGATGCAAACCTAAGTATAACTAACGACATAAGGGAATTAATAATTCTCGCAGCTGATGAAGCAAATTCTCGCAGAAATGCTTCCCGAAAAGGCAGGGTATTTCAAATAAACAATCTGATTGACGAAAAACATATTCATATATGTTTGCTTTCAGATACTGAGGTCATGCCAACACGGGCACTTTCTGCATTGTCAAGAAGTATGATCGCTTTAGACTCAAGGGGCATACTAGAAGGTCACTGTTATCGTGGTTGTGTTTTGAGTGCCACAATATTAGAGAGCAGCGAAGAAAAAGCAACTGCGCTTTCCGATGTACAAATGCTACAAGAAATTACTGCTATGTTATTTGATCGTGTATCTTTAAATAATCGAGAAAAAAAATTAGCAAAAGATACATCGGAAGAAATTCGCAATATAGTGATAGATTATATAAACAAAAAGACTGTTTCTAAATAGAAGTAACCGAAAAATAATTTCAAAAATGTAGCAGTGGCAGAGAGATTAACACCTCTCTGCCGCTGAGATTGGATTTGTCAAGGGTAATTTCTGCAATAGAGTATGAATGTCGTCATG
>JAHHSH010000010.1 GCA_020025345.1 Oscillospiraceae bacterium
TTCTCCCAGTGGAAACTGCATATGAAGTAAGCAAAAACGCCGATTGGACAGCCATCCAACCGGCGTTTTCTTTTCTTTTGATTGGGGCAGTACAGCGCACTCCCATGCACCGTTAAGCGCCAGCGCACTTGTAGGGTGCAGCACCTTCTTCCATGCCCCGTCGACGGGCCATTCCCCGACCGGCTTCCCTTACTCTACGTTTTCGGGAACCGGCCAATCCGGCGCACACATGGCTTCCCGGATCAATGCCGCCGTATCCTCCAAACCGCTGTAGTCTGCAAACTCCCGCTCGTTCATCAGCACGGCGCCAACCCGCTCCATGTCTTCCAGATTCACACGCTGGATCTCCTCTGTCTGGGAAGAGCAGCAATCCGTCAGCACCGCCACATTATAATCCAGCGCAATGGCATCATAGGCCGTGGTACGGACGCAGTTGGGCGTGGTAGTGCCTGCCAAAACCACGGTACGGACATCGAGGCGGCGCAGGATCAAATCCAGTTCTGTGCCGAAAAAGGCGCTCCAGCGAGGCTTTGTCACAATATAATCTCCCGGCTGGGGCTGCAGCCCTTCGGCCCACTCCATCCCCCTTGTTCCGGGCGCCATCTGCCGTCCGCCCTGCTGCCAAGGCGCATAGCGGGTCATCTCCACGTCGCTTCCATCGGCGCGGTAAATCCGGCGAACCCAAATCACGGGCATTCCCTTTTCCCGCGCCATCTCCACGGTACGGGCGCAGGTCAGCACCGTGGCGCCCGCACCGGCAATACAGTGGATGGAGTCGCGATCCACAAAGCCCCGCTGCATATCAATGATGATATAGGCAGAGCGAGTCACATTTTTCCTCATATGCTCACCTCTTAATATCGACGAATCACGGCCGTCACCTTGCCCATGATCTGTGCCTCACGGCCGTCAATGGGGCTGTAGTTTTCATTCTCCGGCAGCAGCCAGACCTCGCCGCCCCGGCGGGACAACCGCTTGACTGTGGCCTCCTCGCCCAGAAGGGCCACCACGATCTCCCCATTGCTGGCCTCCGGCTGCTGACGCACCACCACCAGATCGTCCGGCAGGATCCCGGCGTTGATCATGGACTCGCCGCGCACACGCAGAGCAAAGAACTCCCCACTGCGCCCGCCGGTATCAAAGGTCAGATAGTCCTCAATACACTCCTGCGCCAAAATCGGCGTACCCGCCGCCACGTTGCCCACAATCGGAATCTGGTTCTCCTGCATCGCCTGTGTTTCCTGCACCGCACCGGTCAGCGTGATGGTTCTGCCCTTGCCGGCGCTTCTGTCAATAACGCCCAGTTCTTCCATATGTTTGAGATGGAAGTGTACTGTGGACGGGGACTTCAAGCCCACTGCATCGCCGATTTCCCGCACAGAAGGCGGATAGCCCTTGGTCTGGATAGTCTGGGCAATATAGTCGTATATCTGCTGCTGCATCTTGGACAGCTTCACCATGCCGTATCGCTCCTTCTTCCGTCCTTCCGGACGGTAATAATTCACTGTTATCATACCATATTTTCACGCAGGTTGCAACGTTTGTTCGATTGGTTTTTTTACAAATGTGTACGTTTTCTCCATAAATTAGCCGGATTTTCTCTTGTAATTGCCTATGTAATATGGTATAATTTTTTGTACTTTGAAGAATATGTCCTGTGAAGGACATGGAATACATTTTGGAGGATAATCCGCTATGATGATTTTTATTACGATTCTGCAGCTGTTGATTGCGCTGGCTTTGGTACTCATGATCCTGTTCCAGTCCGGTAAGAGCCAAGGGCTCAGCGGCGCTATCGGAGGCATTGCTGATTCTTACATGGCCAAGTCTAAGGCCAAATCTGTGGACGCCAAGCTGGCTAAGGCTACCAAGTGGGTCGGCGCTCTGTTCGTTGTGCTGACGCTGGTGCTCAACTGCATGGTTGCTGCCGGTATGTAATCTTTGATAGAAAAGAGCCTGAGCTTTTCGCTCAGGCTCTTTTTTTATCCGATTTTACGGTACACCTTGCCCGGTACTGCCTCCCCCCCTTTCCGGGATAACAGCTCTTCTACCGTCATAAATTCCACCCCTTGCGCCTGCAGCTGATCGACTACCTGCAGCGCTGCTGCCACACTGGTAGCATAACAGTCGTGCAATAAAACTATGCTGCCGTCCTCCGCGTGTCCCAGAATGTGGTGCACTACCTGCTCTGTGTTGCGGCACTCCCAATCCTTGGGGTCTACCGACCAGCAGATCACCGGCGTATGCCATGCCTCACACACGGCATCTCCTAAAGAGCCATAGGGTGGGCGCACCCAGTACTCCCCCGGCCCCAACACACTGCGCAGCGCCAAATCACAGCTTTGCAGCTCCCGCAGAGCTTCCTCATCACTGCACTTTGTCAAATCCACATGGGAGAAGCTGTGGTTCCCAATCTGATGCCCTTCTTTTGCCATACGCAGCACCAGAGGAGCCTGCTCCTCCACCTGTTCCCCCACCAAAAAGAACGTGGCGTGCACGCCTCGCTCTCTAAGTCCGTCCAGCAGCTGCGGCGTGTAGCGCGGCGAAGGCCCGTCATCAAAGGTCAGTGCCATGGCAATGTGCGCTTCGGGTTCTGACACAGGTTGCGCTGCACCGTACATATCCGCCTGCTGCCCTATCATTCCTGCCAATACTACCGTAAACAGCAGCACGGCCAACCATTTTTTCATACAATCACCCATTGATTGTATGCGCCGACATAAAAAAATACGCCATCCAAGATGGCGTATTTTTTATTTTGTTACCACAGCGGAACCTGCGTTTCCACAAACTCATCGCCGTTATAGCCGGTAAAGAGTGCCCGAAGTTCTGTTTCCTCGGTAACATAGGCTTCCCGGAAGGTGCAGGTGCAGTGGTTGCCGCTCCACATCTCACTGGCAACCTGACCGTAGATCCTCATCCCGTTAGGCATCTGATAGCAGAGTGCCATCATATCCATTGGGGTGTCCTGAAAGGACCCTGCCCGGTAAAGCTCCACCGTCACCTCAGCCCCGCCTTCCTCGTAATACTCGATTTGGTAATCCGTCACCTGTGTGACATCGTCCCACCAGAGAAAGGTATCCCCCACTTGGGCTTCATAGGCCACATCCACGATGTTTTCTGCGATGGCATCCACCTCTACCAGATCCGACAGCTCGGGACGGGCCTCCTCCACAGGTGAGAACTCTTCGACAAACGTCTCCCACGGCCGATTCGCCTGCTCCATTGCTTCATGGAAACTATGGCTGAGAAATGCAAAAACGCCGCCGATAAAGAGAATGACCAGAGCGAAGATCACCAATAAGGGCCGTCCGCTGTTGGCTCTGCCATGGTTCGTATATGTCCGATTTGAGGAGCGATTCTCCTCCCGATCCGGCTGCCAGGACGCTGTACGCGCAGAATCAAAGTCCTCCGTGTTTCCATCGGCGGTATCCTCGTCGCTCTCATCGTAGTCCCAGCTATCCGGATCCATCTTCTGCTTCCATTCCTCCTCCGATTCATGGGCATGGGACTTCGTCTCAAAGCAGACTTTGCCGCTCTGGCTCTTATGGCGGGCAGAGCCGTTCTCCCAGAAGTCCTCCTCTGAGATATGGTGCACACTGCCATCGGCATCCACCTTCTCATGGTGCGGAGGGCGATTATAGGCGCCACACTCCGGGCAGCAGCCGTATTTATGATAATCATAGCGCTTACCGCAGGCTTTACAAGTCACTTTCACAGCAAAACCTCCCCATATTTTTCTATAGTATAGAATATGCAGCAATAAAAGTCCACCTACCTGCGGTTGCTGTTCCATTTGGGGGCAACTACAGGTTGTCGCTGTTGAGTATACCACGGATGCGGACAGTCGACAAGCACGCAAAACAAAAAAAGCCCTTTTCTACGGCGGCTGTGCCATAGAAAAGGGCTTTTCATTTAGGTATGCTTACTTTACCAGCTCGATGATAGCGGTCTCAGCAGCATCGCCGCGGCGAACGCCGGTGCGGATGATGCGGGTGTAACCACCGTTGCGCTCTGCATACTCAGGAGCAATCTCCTTGAACAGCTTGTTGGCAACATTCTCTCTGGTGATGAAGCTCAGAGCCTGGCGATAAGATGCCAGATCACCCTTCTTGCCCAGGGTAATCATCTTTTCAGCCAGAGGCTTGATCTCCTTGGCGCGGGTAATGGTGGTCTCCATTCTGCCTGCATCCAGGAAATCGGTCACCTGCTGACGGAGCATCGCCTTGCGCTGATCGGTAGTCTTACCGAGCTTACGAGTTCCGGGCATTTGTGTTTCCTCCTTGTAAGGATATCCGCGCTATCGCGCGAAATCAGTTGTTTTCTTCGTCGGCCAGCTTGAAATCCATCATAGCCAGCTTGTTGATAACCTCTTCCAGGGACTTGCGGCCCAGGTTACGCACCTTCATCATCTCGTCCTCGGTCTTGTTGATCAAGTCCTTCACGGTATTGATGTTAGCGCGCTTGAGGCAGTTGAAGCTACGGACCGACAGATCCAGCTCTTCAATCGTCATGTCCAGCACCTGATTGCTCTGATCACTGGGCTTATCCACCACGGTGGAAGTAGCACCCAGCGTATCGCTCAGGTCTGTGAACAGGGTGAAGTGATCACACAGGATCTTTGCGCCCAGAGATACAGCATCTCTGGCCGAAATCGTAGAGTCTGTCCAAACCTCCAAGGTCAGCTTATCATAGTCGCTCATGCTGCCGACACGGGTGTTTTCCACCGTGTAGTTGACCTTATATACAGGCGTATAGATAGAGTCGATGGGGATCACACCGATGGTACCGGCGCGAACAGCCTTGTTCCGATCCGCAGAGACATAGCCACGGCCATGGCTCAAGGTGATCTCCATGCTCAGGGTAGCGCCCACATCCAGAGTTGCAATGTGCAGCTCGGGATTCAGCACTTCCACTTCACCATCGCTCTTGATATCGCCGGCAGTTACCTCGCAGGGGCCAGTTGCTTCAATAAAGACAGTCTTGGTGCCCTCGCAATGCAGCTTGGTCAGCAGACTCTTTACGTTCAGAACGATCTCTGTCACGTCTTCTTTTACACCACGGATGGTGGAAAACTCGTGCTGAACACCGGCAATTTTGATGCTGGTGGCAGCAGTTCCGGGCAGAGAAGAGAGCATGATGCGGCGCAGCGCATTGCCCAGCGTCGTTCCGTAGCCGCGCTCCAGGGGTTCGATCACATATTTGCCATAGGAAGCGTCCTCGGGCTTTTCAATACACTCGATCTGAGGCTTCTCAATTTCAATCATGCAGTACCCTCCTTCATTCTCGTTTCAGCGCAGATCCATCTGCGCTTAATATAGTTCAATTGCTTAATGAGGGTCTCGACCCTATTACTTGGAGTACAACTCGACGATGAGGTGTTCCTCGATGGGCATATCAATATCCTCACGGGCGGGCAGCTTAGCCACGGTGCCCTTCAGGATATTCTTCTCACGCTCCAGCCACTGGGGAGCGTTCACCACCGGTGCATCCTCAGCGGTCAAGCGCTTGAAAGCAGCGTTGGAGCGGCTGCTCTCCTTGACCTCGATCACATCACCAACGCGGACCAGATAGGAGGGGATGTCCACCTTCTTGCCGTTGACAGTGAAGTGACCGTGGTTCACCAGCTGACGAGCCTCACGGCGGGTCATGGCAAAGCCCAGACGATACACCACGTTATCCAGACGACGCTCCACCAGCTGCAGCAGGTTCTCGCCGGTCTTACCGGGCATAGCGGAAGCCTTCTCGTAGTACAAACGGAACTGCTTCTCCAGAATGCCGTAGACGAACTTGACCTTCTGCTTCTCGTTCAGCTGGATGGCGTACTCACTCTTCTTCTTTCTCATCTGGCCGCCGGGGTTGCGCTTGGTCTCCTTCTTGGAGTAACCCATAACGGCAGGAGAGATGCCCAGCGCCTTGCAACGCTTAGCGATAGGCTGCATATTCTTAGCCATAGTCTAATTATCCTCCTTGTTCCGATTACACGCGACGACGCTTGGGGGGACGGCAGCCATTGTGAGGAATGGGGGTCACGTCCTTGATCATCGTTACCTCCAGGCCAACAGCCTGCAGGGCGCGGATTGCGGCCTCACGGCCCTGGCCGGGGCCCTTCACGAAGACCTCGACGGTCTTCAGGCCGTGCTCCATAGCGGCCTTGGCGGCAGTCTCAGCGGCGCTCTGAGCAGCAAAAGGAGTAGACTTCTTGCTGCCACGGAAGCCCAGGCCACCAGAGGAAGCCCAGCTCAGGGCATTGCCCTGTGCGTCGGTGACGGTCACCATGGTGTTGTTGAAGGAAGAACGAATATGCACCTGGCCCTTTTCGACGTTCTTCTTCTCACGACGACGGCGAATTACCTTCTTGCCGTTTTTCACGTTAGCCATATTCTACTTCCCTCCTTACTTCTTCTTGTTCGCAATGGTCTTCTTGGGACCCTTGCGGGTACGGGCATTGGTCTTGCTGCGCTGGCCGCGAACGGGCAGGCCGCGACGATGACGAGTGCCGCGATAGCAGCCAATCTCGGTCAGACGCTTGATATCCAATGCCACCTGACGACGCAGGTCACCCTCCACCACGAAGTCCTGATCAATGGCCTCACGGAGCTTAGCCTCTTCGGCCTCCGTCAGATCCTTGACGCGGGTATCGGGGTTAATGCCTGTCTTCGCCAGGATATCCTGTGCACTCTTTCTGCCAATACCATAGATATAGGTCAAACCGATTTCGATTCGCTTATCCTTGGGCAGGTCAATACCGGCAATACGTGCCATACTTTAAAGCACCTCCACTTTCTATTAGCCCTGTCTCTGCTTATGCTTGGGGTTCTCGCAGATCACCATAACGCGACCCTTGCGACGAATCACCTTGCACTTCTCGCACATGGGCTTCACGGACGGTCTCACTTTCATTGTTCTAAACCTCCTACTTAGTTCGCCAGGTAATCCGGCCACGGGTCAAATCATAGGGTGACATCTCAACTGTCACCTTGTCGCCGGGCAGAATCCTGATGAAATTCATTCTGAGCTTTCCGGAAATATGCGCTAAAATAGTGTGTCCATTTCCAATGTCTACTTGGAATGTGGTGTTGGGAAGCGATTCTACAACGACGCCCTCAACTTCGATCATATCGGATTTTGCCAAGTGTTATCCCTCCTGGTCTTGATTACCTCCGCCAATGGCGGCAATGGCTTTACGAAGCTCACTATTTGTGACTTTTTCGCTGTTTCTGATCTTTTCGGCAACCGGCGCCGCACTCTCGCACACAAAAGCGACATGCTTTTTGCGCTTGCGTTTCGGTGTTTCCACCCTGCGCCGCTTCCCGTCAGCCAGCAGGAGGAAGTCCTCCTCCATACGCAGTACGAAGAAGAGATCTCCCTTGTCCCTGCCGGCAATGGATTTTACGATGTTCGATGTGGCAATGTCCATAGTTTACACCAGAGAGTCTGTCGGGTCCGTCATAATCTCTGGCTCACCATCGGTAATCACCAAGGTGTTCTCATAATGGGCTGCCAGCTTGCCGTCAGCTGTCTTAACCGTCCAGCCGTCCGGCATCTGAATGATCCCGGCGCCGCCCTGATTCACCATCGGCTCCACCGCGATAGCCATGCCCCGCAGCAGGCGGGGACCGTGACCGGGTTTGCCGTAGTTGGGCACTTCGGGAGGCTCATGCATATGACGACCGATTCCATGGCCCACGAATTCGCGGACAACGGAGCAGCCGTTGCTCTCCGCATACTTCTGCACTGCATGGGAGATATCCGACAGGCGGTAGCCCTCTCTGGCAAACTTGAGCCCCTCAAAGAAGCTCTGCTGGGTCACGCGGATAAGCCGCATGGCCTCCTCGGATACCTGCCCGCAGGGGTAGGTACCGGCGCAATCGCCATGGAAACCACCGATGTAAGCACCCACGTCCACGCTGACGATATCGCCCTCCTGCAGCACCCGTTTACCGGGGATGCCGTGGATGATCTCGTCATTGACGCTGATGCAAGCACTGGCCGGAAAGCCGTTGTAGTGCAGGAAGGACGGAGTCGCACCCTGAGAAGTGATGAACTCGTACACTGCCTTGTCAATTTCTTGGGTTGTTACGCCGGGTTTTACCATTTCCCGTGCCAGAGCACGGGCAGCCGCGGTAATTTTTCCCGCCCGGCGCATCAATTCGATCTCATGGTTGGATTTCAAAGTGATCATATACGTTTACTTCTCCAATACACTTAAGATCGCCTGTGTCGTACCCTCCACAGTGGACTGGTCCTCCACAGTTTTCAGAATCCCACGGGCCTCGTAAAAACCCTTCAGGGGCTCTGTCTCTTTATGATAAACCGCCAAACGGTCACGGACCGTATCGGGGTCATCATCCTTACGCTGTACTAACTTACCGCCGCAGGCATCGCACACACCCTCTACCTTGGGAGGGATGTTCACGATATGATAGCTGCAGCCGCAAGACTCGCACACACGTCTGCCGCCCATACGCTCAACGATCTTCTCGTCGGCGATCTCAATGGCGACTACGGCGTCGAAGCTGATACCGGCTTTTTCCAAGGCCTCAGCCTGAGCGATCGTGCGGGGCACGCCGTCAAGGATAAAGCCATTGGCACAATCGGCGTCCTGCAGGCGCTCAGTGATCACACCGATGATCACCTCATCGGGAACCAATCGACCACTGTCCATGTACTCTTTGGCTTTCAGACCAATGGGGGTACCGTTCTTGACAGCCGCTCGCAAGATATTACCAGTAGAAATCGTGGGAATATCCAGCTTCTTCTTGATAATTTCTGCCTGGGTACCCTTACCGGCACCCGGAGCACCTAAAAGGATCAGTTTCATTTCATTACCTCGATTATTCCAGGAAGCCCTTATACTGACGCATCAGCATCTGGGATTCCAATGCCTGGACAGTCTCCAGTGCCACACCGACAACGATGATAACAGAGGTGCCGCCGATGGACAGAGCGGGATTGCCGACGATCTTACCGATGAGCAGGGGCAGGATTGCCACGATGCCCAGATAGATCGCGCCAAACAGTGTTACCTTATTGAGAACCTTCTTGATGAAGTCTGCGGTAGGCTTACCGGGGCGGAAGCCGGGGATAAAGCCACCATTCTTCTTCAAGTTGTTGGAAATCTCAACGGGGTTGAACTGAATCGTAGAGTAGAAGTAGCTAAAGCCGATGATCATCAGGAAATAGAAGATCATGTAGAGCACCGACTTGGTGTCGATGGCCTGCAGGAAACTATACCAGAATGTACCCTCCTTGGGAGCCTTCATGAAGGCTGCGATGGTGGAGGGGATCATGGCGATAGACTGTGCAAAGATGACGGGCAGAACGCCGGACATATTCACCTTCATGGGGAGGGTGGAAGACTGGCCGCCGTACATCTTACGACCTACCTGACGCTTAGCATACTGTACGGGAATCCGGCGCTCAGCATTGTTCACGAAAGTGACCAGTACGATGAGAGCCAGGATACCAACCACGATCAGCAGAGCCATCCACCAAGCCAGCTTGCCTGCGGCAATCGAGCTATACATAGTGGACACCATGCTGGGAACGCGGGAAAGGATGCCTGCAAACAGGATCATGGAGATACCGTTGCCGACACCGAATTCGGTAATCTGCTCACCCATCCACATAACGAAGGAGGAGCCAGCCACGAAAGACACGATAATGACCAGTGCAACCCAGATGGACTGCTGGTTCAAGATACCGTAGTTTCTCATCAGCATGTAATAGCCCCAGCCCTGCAGCACGGCAATGCCGATCGTGGTGTAGCGGGTGATGCTCTGGATCTTCTTCTTGCCCTCTTCGCCGCCATCACGGGCCATCCGCTCCAGTGCAGGAATTGCAATGGTCAGCAGCTGGATGATGATGGAGCTGTTGATATAGGGCTGTACGCCCAGAGCAAAGATGGTAGCCTGCGCGAAAGCGCCGCCGGACATCACGTTATAGAGGCCAAGCACGGTAGTGCTCAGCTGATCCAGATACGTTTCCAATGCGACCACGTTCACATAGGGAACGGGAATCGCATTACCAATACGGAAAATGAGAAGGATCAGAGCGGTGAAGATGATTTTCTTGCGAAGTTCGGGAATACCCCAAGCTTTACGAATCGTCTGAATCACCTTAGATCACCTCTGCCTTTCCACCAGCTGCTTCGATAGCTTCCTTAGCAGCCTGGGAGAAAGCAGCGGCCTGTACGGTCACCTTCTTGGTCACGTTGCCGTTGCCAAGAACTTTGTAGCCATACTCACACTTGCTCAGGATACCCTTAGCCAGCAGAGCCTCTGCGGTGACGGTCTCGCCATCCTCAAAACGATTGAGGGCGGACAGGTTGATGATTTCCAGGGGTTTTGCAAAAATGTTGTTGAAACCGCGCTTGGGGATGCGGCGTGCCAGAGGCATCTGGCCGCCTTCGAAGCCAATGCGGGTGCTGCCGCCGCTACGGGCGTGCTGACCCTTATGGCCGCGACCTGCGGTCTTACCATTGCCGGAGCCGTGACCGCGGCCCTTGCGGTAGGCTTCCTTGGTGGAGCCAACTGCGGGAGACAGTTCATTCAGTTTCATTCTCTCGCACCTCCTTATTCTACTTCGGTGACCTGGAGCAGATAGCCGATCTTAGCGATCTTGCCCTGGGTCTGAGCGTTGTTGGGCTGCACGGTGACATCACCGATCTTACGCAGGCCCATGGACTTGGCAGTTGCGATATGCTTCTCCAGTCTGCCGTTAAGGCTCTTGACGAGCTTGATGTTCAGATTTGCCATTTTCGCCAGCCCTCCTTAACCAACAATCTCTTCCACGCTCTTGCCGCGGACGCGAGCAACCTCTTCCGGGGTGCGCAGAGACTTCAAACCTTCGAAGGTAGCAGCCACCACATTGACAGCGGTGTTGGAACGCATGCACTTGGTACGGATATCCTTGATACCTGCGGCTTCCATGATGATACGCACGGGGCCGCCGGCGATAACGCCGGTACCGGGGGCTGCGGGCTTCATCAGCACGCGGCCTGCGCCAGCCTCACCGATCACCTCGTGGGGGATGGTGCTGCCGGACAGGGACACGGTGATCATGTTCTTCTTGGCATCCTCAATACCCTTGCGGATAGCCTCAGGAACTTCAGCGGCCTTGCCCATGCCGAAACCGACACGGCCCTTGCCGTCGCCAACCACCATCAGAGCGGAGAACTTCATGACGCGGCCGCCCTTAACCGTCTTGGATACACGGTTGGTATATACAACTTTTTCGATGAACTCGCTGGGTTCTCTTTCAAATCTTGCCATTTGTCAGTGTTCCTCCTCTCTTAGAATTCCAGGCCGCCCTCACGGGCGCCTTCGGCCAGCTCAGCTACGCGGCCGTGGTACACATAACCGCCGCGGTCAAACACCACGGTGTCGATGCCCTTGGCCTTGCAGCGCTCGGCAACCAGCTTACCTACAGCACGAGCTGCAGCCTTATTGCCGCCGTTGCCCTCGATCTCCTTATCCAGAGAGGAAGCGGAAACCAGGGTGTTGCCGGCCACATCATCGATGACCTGGGCGTAGATGTTCTTCTCGCTGCGGAATACATTCAAACGGGGACGCTCGGGAGTGCCGGACAGCTTGGCACGGACTCTCTTATGACGCTTCAGGCGCTGAGCGTTCGTATCGGGTCTTTTAATCATATCGGCACACCTCCTTACTTCTTAGCGCCAGTCTTACCAACCTTGCGGCGGATGACTTCATCAACATACTTAATGCCCTTACCCTTATAAGGCTCAGGGGGACGCTTCTCGCGGACCTCGGCCGCAAACTGGCCGACCATCTGCTTGTCAGTACCGGAGATGACGATCTTGTTAGGACCGGGGACATCGATAGTGATGCCATCCACCTCGGGAACGATGACCTGGTGAGAGAAACCGATGTTCATCACCAGATTCTTGCCCTCCTTGGCAACACGGAAACCAACACCGTTAACATCCAGTTCCTTCTTGAAACCCTCGTTAACGCCGATAATCATGTTGTTCAGCAGAGCGCGGGTCATACCGTGCAGAGCACGGTGCTCCTTGTCGTCGCTGGGACGCTTGACCAGGATGGTGTTGCCCTCCTGCTCGATCAGCATCTCAGGATGCAGGTTCTTCACCAGAGTGCCCTTGGGGCCCTTGACGGTAACCACGTTGCCGGCGGCCACATTGACCTCAACACCGGCAGGAACGGTAATGGGCATTCTACCAATTCTAGACATTGTTCAATACCCTCCTTACCACACGAATGCCAGGACTTCGCCACCGACGTGAGCTGCACGAGCAGCCTTATCGGTCATGACGCCCTTGGACGTAGAGATGATTGCGATGCCGAGACCACGCAGCACGCGGGGCAGCTCGTCAGCGCCAACATAGACGCGCAGGCCGGGCTTGGACACGCGGCGCAGGCCGGAGATGACCTTCTCCTTGCCGGCATTGTACTTCAGGGTGATGTGGATCATACCCTGGGGGCCGTCGTCCAGCACCTGGAAGGACTTGATATAGCCCTCGTCCAGCAGGATCTGAGCAATGCTCTTCTTCATGTTGGAAGCGGGAACGTCGACGGTCTCATGCTTTGCATTGTTTGCGTTGCGGATACGGGTCAGCATATCAGCAACAGGGTCAGTGATGTGCATTTAGATATCCTCCTAATTTAGAGTTACGGTCGTTTGACCGTTGAGGCAGCGAGGTATCACTGATAATTTACTGCACCGTCCGTCGGGTCGGTGTCTAATTACCAGTGACCTTTCGCCATCCTTTTATACACAGGAGCTTTGGCCCCTACTGTATCGTACTTGTGACCCTTACGGGTCGGGGTGATTTACCAGGAAGCCTTGCGGACACC
The DNA here is from genome assembly GCA_020025345.1 of Oscillospiraceae bacterium. GTDB lineage: Bacteria > Bacillota > Clostridia > Oscillospirales > Oscillospiraceae > Vescimonas. Next base: position 12,840 of record JAHHSH010000010.1, read on the forward strand.
GGGGATCTCGCCCTTGTAAGCCAGAGTGCGGAAGCACACACGGCACACGCCATAGTCACGCAGGTAAGCGTGGGGACGGCCGCAGAGCTTGCAGCGGTTGTACTTACGGGTGGAGAACTTAGCGGGAGCCTGCTGCTTCAGAATCATAGACTTCTTTGCCATTGTTTTCTCCTTTTCCTTAGCGCTCGAAGGGAGCACCGACCAGGGTCAGCAGCTCGCGGGCTTCTTCATCGGTCTGAGCGGTGGTGCAGATGACCACGTCCATACCACGGATCTTGTCGATCTTATCGTAGTCGATTTCGGGGAAAATCAGCTGCTCCTTCAGGCCCAGAGCATAGTTGCCGCGGCCGTCGAAGGCGTTGGCGCTGATGCCACGGAAGTCACGAACACGGGGCAGAGCCACGTTGAACAGACGATCCAGGAACTCCCACATCTTCTCGCCGCGCAGGGTGACCTTTGCGCCGATGGGCATTTCCTCACGCAGCTTGAAGTTGGCGATGGACTTGCGAGCGCGGGTGATGATGGGCTTCTGGCCGGTGATCTTGGCCAGATCGCCAACCACGTTCTCCAGAACCTTGGAATTCTCACGAGCCTCGCCGCAGCCCACGTTCACGACAACCTTGTCGATCTTGGGGATCTGCATAACGCTCTTGTAGCCGAACTTCTTAAAGAGAGCAGGAGCTACTTCCTCGGTATACTTTACTTTCAGTCTAGCCATGTTCTACTCTCCTTTCTTAAAGAGCGGCGCCGCACTTCTTGCAGATGCGGGTCTTCTTGCCGTCTTCGATCTTATAGGCAATACGAGTGCCCTTGCCGCACTTGGGGCAGACGACCTGCACCTTGCTGGCATACAAAGCAGCCTCGCGCTTGACGATGCCGCCCTCCTCGCCCTGACGGCGGGGCTTAACGTGGCAGGTCACCATGTTGACGCCTTCCACCACGACCTTGGCTTCGCTGGGGATGGTGCCCAGCACCTTGCCCTGCTTGCCCTTGTCCTTGCCGGACAGAACGACGACAGTGTCGTTCTTCTTGATCTTCAGATTATTCATTTCTCCGGCCCTCCATTAAATAACTTCGGGAGCCAGGGACAGGATCTTCATGAAATCCTTGTCGCGCAGCTCACGAGCAACGGGCCCAAAGATACGGGTACCTCTGGGGTTGTGGTCATCCTTGATTAGAACGGCAGCGTTGTCGTCGAAACGAACATAGGTGCCGTCTGCACGGCGGACGCCCTTGGCGCTGCGGACGATAACGGCCTTAACCACTTCGCCCTTCTTCACCTGGCCGCCGGGAGCGGACTTACGCACGGAAGCCACGATCACATCACCGATGTTACCGTACTTGCGGCTGGAACCGCCCAGAACGCGGATGCACTTAATTTCCTTGGCGCCGGTATTATCGGCAACCTTCAGATAAGACTCTTGCTGAATCATACTTGCGGCACCTCCTTACTTAGCCTTTTCAATGATCTCGACCACGCGCCATCTCTTGTCCTTGGACAGGGGGCGGGTCTCCATGACCTTGACGACATCGCCGATGCCGCAGGTGTTCTGCTCGTCGTGTGCCTTCAGCTTGTAGGTACGGCCGACAATCTTCTTATACAGAGGATGAGCGACACGGTCCTCAATGGCCACGACCACGGTCTTGTCCATCTTGTCGGACACGACCTTACCCACTCTGGTCTTGCGGGAGGAAATTCTCTTCTCTTCCATTTTAGTTCTCCTCCTTTTCACGGATAACGGTCTTTACGCGGGCAATATCACGCTTGGTTTCAGCGATCTTGAGAGGATTGTCCAGCTGATTGGTTGCGTGCTGCATACGCAGGAAGAACAAATCCTTCTTCAGGGAGTCGAGCTTTTCATTGAGCTGCTCAACGCTCATTGCACGTACTTCAGTTGCCTTCATCTCATTCACCTACTTCCTGGGCTTCGAGATCCTCACGCTTGACGATCTTAGTCTTGATGGGCAGCTTGTGGCTGGCCAGACGCAGAGCTTCGCGAGCGACCTCTTCGGAAACACCGGCGATCTCAAACATGACACGGCCGGGCTTAACTACTGCAACCCAATACTCGGGGGAACCCTTACCGGAACCCATGCGGGTCTCAGCGGGCTTCTCGGTGATGGGCTTATCGGGGAAGATCTTGATCCAGACCTTACCGCCACGCTTGGTATAACGAGTCATGGCGATACGGGCGGCTTCGATCTGATTGCTGGTGATCCATGCGGGCTCAACAGCAACGAGGCCAAAATCACCGTAAGTGACGGTGTTGCCTCTCATGGCCTTACCGGTGAGGCGGCCACGGTGTACTCTGCGGTACTTAACTCTCTTAGGCAGAAGCATTACTGAGCGCCTCCTTCTCTCTTATCTGCAGGCTTACGGAAACCGCCCTGACGGGGACCGCGGTCACGGTTGTAACCGTTCTGGCCATCGCGACGGAAACCACCACGACGATCGCCATCACGGCGGCCGCGGCGCTCACGACGCTCCTGATAGGGCTTGCTGGTATCCAGGGTACGGGGGGTGGTACGCAGGGCCTGGCTCAGGATCTCGCCCTTGTACACCCAGACCTTCACGCCGATGCGGCCGAAGGTGGTAGCAGCCTCTGCGAAGCCGTAGTCGATGTCGGCACGCAGGGTCTGCAGAGGAATGGTACCGTCGTGATAGTGCTCGTTACCGGCAATCTCACGGCCGCCCAGACGACCGCTGCAGCTAACCTTGATGCCCTTGGCACCGCTGCGCATTGCGCGGCCCATGGCATTCTTCATAGCGCGGCGGTGGGAGATACGCTTCTCCAGCTGAGCAGCGATGTTCTCAGCCACCAGCTGAGCGTCCATATCGGGGTTACGAACCTCGACGATGTTCAGCTTCACGGTCTTGCCGATCAGCTTCTCAACGCTCTTGCGATACTCCTCGATCTGCACACCGCCCTTACCGATGACAACACCGGGACGGGCCACATGCAGGTAAATGGTAACAACTTCGTTGCTGCGCTCGATCTCGATCTTGGAGACGCCGGCAGCATACAGAAGCTTCTTCAGATAAACGCGGATCTTGTGGTCCTCGACCAACAGGTCGCCGACCTTCTCATTGCTGGCATACCAACGGGAATCCCAGTCTTTGATGACGCCCACGCGCATGCCGTGGGGATTAACTTTCTGTCCCATAAAACTGTCTCCTCCCTTTAGTCTTTCTCAGCGACCGCCAGGGTCACGTGAGAAGTTCTCTTGTTAATGCGATAGGCACGGCCCTGGGCGCGGGGCATCATTCTCTTCAGAATGGGGCCGGGGGTGGCGAACACCTCGCTGACTACCAGCTTCTCAACATCCATCTGGAAGTTGTTCTCAGCGTTAGCCACAGCGCTCTTCAAGAGCTTCATCAGGGGCTCAGAGGCAGCCTTGGGGGTCTGCATCAGAATTGCCATTGCGGTCTGCACATCCTTGCCGCGGATCAGATCGCAAACGATCTGGATCTTGCGGGGAGAGATGCGGACATATCTCAAATAAGCTTTAGCTTCCATTGTATTCTGCATCCTCCTTCTTACTTAGACTTGGTGTGACCGCGGAAGGTACGAGTGGGAGCGAATTCGCCCAGCTTGTGACCAACCATGTCCTCCTGCACGTAGACAGGCACATGACGGCGGCCATCGTGAACTGCGATGGTGTGACCAACGAAAGAGGGGAAGATGGTGGAGCTGCGGCTCCAGGTCTTCAGCACGCTCTTCTCGCCGGTCTTGTTCATTTCTTCAACCCGCTTGATGAGCTCAGGGGCAACATACGGGCCTTTTTTAACAGATCTGCTCATATTAACTTGCCTCCTTACTTCTCATTACGACGCTTGACAATAAACTTGTCAGTCTGGTTCTTCTTCTTACGAGTCTTGTAACCCAGAGCCGGCTTACCCCAGGGGGTAACAGGGCCGGGACGACCAACGGGGCTCTTGCCCTCACCACCGCCGTGGGGGTGATCGCAGGGGTTCATGACGCTACCGCGAACGGCAGGACGCCAACCCATGTGACGCTTACGGCCAGCCTTACCAAGCTGGATGTTCTCGTGCTCGATGTTGCCGACCTGACCGATGCAGGCCTTGCAGTTAACACGGATGATGCGAACCTCGCCGGAAGGCATACGGATCTGGGCCTTCTCGCCCTCCTTAGCCATCAGCTGAGCGAAAGCACCAGCGGAACGAACCAGCTGAGCGCCCTTGCCGGGATGCATCTCAATGTTGTGGATAATGGTACCAACAGGAATGTTGGCCAGGGGCAGGCAGTTACCGGGCTTGATATCGGCAGCTGCGGAGGACAGGACCTTATCGCCTGCCTTCAGGCCGACGGGAGCGATGATGTAACGCTTCTCGCCGTCCTCATACTGCACCAGAGCGATGTTAGCGCTGCGGTTGGGGTCGTACTCCAGACGCAGCACGGTGGCGCTCATGTCCATCTTGTCACGCTTGAAGTCGATGATACGATACTTGCGCTTCTCGCCGCCGCCGCGATGGCGAACGGTGATGCGGCCATAGCTGTTACGACCAGCGTTCTTCTTCAGAACCTCTACCAGGCTGGCTTCGGGCTTAGCATGCTTATCGATGCCGTCAAAGCCAGAAACGGTCATGTGTCTGCGGGAAGGGGTGGTCGGCTTAAAAGTTTTAATAGACATTCTCTTACACTCCTTCCGTTATTAGACCATGCCTTCGAAGAATTCGATGGTCTTGGAATCCTCAGTCAGCTGGACATAAGCCTTCTTCCAGCTCTTGCGGCGGCCGGGACGAGCAGCGCCCATGCGCTTCATCTTGCCATCATAATTGATGGTGTTGACCTTGGCCACCTTTACGCCAAAGATTTCCTCAATGGCGTTCTTAATTTCAACCTTACCGGCGGTAGGAGCAACCTCGAAGACGTACTTCTTCTCAGCGGTAGCAGCCATGGAACGCTCGGTGATGATGGGACGGATAATGATGCCGTAAACGTTAGCCATTATGCGAACACCTCCTCGATTACTGCGAGGGCTTCCTTATCCAGCACCAGGTACTTAGCCTTCAGAATGTCATAGACATTCAGCAGGTTTGCCATGCTGGTCTCCACACCGGGGATATTGCGTGCGCTCTTGATGACGATCTCGTCCTTGGCAGCGGTAGCTACCAGAGCCTTACCGTCAGCCTTAACGGCGCTCAGGAAAGCGCGGAAGTCCTTGGTCTTGATGCTGTCGAACTTAATGGCGTCGACAACGATGATCTCGTTTGCAGCTGCCTTAGCAGACAGAACGGACTTCATCGCCAGTCTCTTCACCTTCTTATTCAGAACGTAAGAGTAGTCGCGGGGCTTGGGAGCAAAGACGATACCGCCGTGTACCCACTGGGGAGCACGGGTGCTTCCCTGACGAGCGTGGCCGGTACCCTTCTGACGCCAAGGCTTTCTGCCGCCGCCGGAGACCTCTGCACGGGTCAGAGCGCTCTGCGTGCCCTGTCTGCAGTTAGCCAGGTGGTTCTTAACCACTTCATGAACAACAGTCTTATTGGGCTCAATGCCGAAGATGCTGTCCTTCAGTTCCACAGTACCGACTTCAGCGCCGGCCATGTTCAAAACTTTGATAGTAGACATTTCAAGCACTCCTTTCCTTACTTATTACGGGCAGATGCCTTCTGGGGATTACGGCCGGAAGCCTTCTGCGGGTTGTTGCTGATGCCAGCGCCGGCATTCTTGACACGGTGGGTCTTCACAGTGCTCTTAATGACCACCATGCTGCCCTTGTGACCAGGGATAGCGCCGCGTACAGCAATGAGATTCAGCTCGGGATCGACCTTCACGATATCCAGGTTCTGGATGGTGACCTGATCGCAGCCCATCTGGCCGGCACCGATCTTGCCCTTGAAGATACGGGCAGGGTCGATAACGCCCATGGAACCGGCGTGACGATGCACAGGGCCGCCGCCGTGGCTCATAGGAGTACGGCCAGCGCCGTGGCGCTTCACAACGCCCTGGTAACCGTGACCCTTGCTGGTGCCGGTTACGTCTACGAAGTCACCCTCTTTGAAGGTGTCAGCCTTGATGATGTCGCCCACATTCAGCTCTGCAGCGTTGTCCAGATCGAACTCGCGCAGGTACTTCTTGGGAGCCACACCGGCCTTGTTCAGATGGCCCATCTCGGGCTTGGTCAGCTTACGCTCGGGGACATCCTCGTAGCCCAGCTGCACGGAAGCATAACCTTCCTTCTCGACAGTCTTCTTCTGAGTAACGACGCAGGGACCTGCTTCAATAACAGTAACAGGAATTACCTTGCCGTTAGCGTCGAAGATCTGAGACATGCCGACTTTCTTGCCGATAATCGCTTTCATGTATGATCCTCCTTAAAGGTTATTGGTCGGCGTAGTTCATTCCGCATTGGGCGCGGAACGCTTGCTCTGCCGACGTGACCCTGTCCGCTTTAACGCAAGTCGGCGGACATTAGGGTTGCAAGCATTTTCGTTGTGAGCTCGCGCTGTTATTATATAATGTATATAACTTACAGCTTGATCTCGATCTCCACACCGGCGGGCAGATCCAGAGCCATCAGGGCCTCGACCGTCTTGGGGGTGGAATTGGTGATGTCGATCAGTCTCTTGTGGGTGCGGCGCTCGAACTGCTCACGGCTGTCCTTATACTTGTGTGTTGCACGCAGGATGGTGACGACCTCTCTCTTGGTGGGCAGAGGAATGGGGCCGGACACGGTAGCGTTGGTACGCTTGGCGGTCTCGACGATCTTCTCTGCGCTCTGGTCGATGACCTGATGGTCATAGGCCTTCAGACGAATGCGAATCATTTCTTTTGCCATTTGGTTTGTTCCTCCATTACTTTGTACGGTATTCTCTGCGAGCCAACTGCCGTACGGTGAAAAATTTCTTATACGCCGTTCCGTGCGTATCATTCAGGCTCATAAGAAACACCGGCGCGCATAATCCGGCCGGTGCTCTTCTGGCGCAGCGATCTACGCTGACGTACAGAAATCTCTCAGCCGCCCGATGATCGGACATACTCCCCGAAAGTTACCGGCTCTCGCCGCAATCTCCCGGTTCATCGCATTTGTAAACGTCTCCGGGTGTGTTGCACCCATCGCACGCGTACCTACATATAATAATAGACTTTTCCGCAGATGTCAATAGCTTTTTCTCTATTTTTTACGAAATTCCTATAAAAATTTCAGCGCTTTGCCTATGCGCTTTCGTGCATATTTTCTCACCGCCGCACAGGGTGGTTCAAAGTCGAAAAAGTCCATATTTTGTAGGCATTTATTCCTTTTTTCGCAGAATAAAAGGGCGGTCAAGCCGCCCTTTTACATCTTTTAAATCAATAAGCTATGCCCCAATAAATATCGGTGGTGCACTCCTTGCCGCACACAGGGCACTTGCCCACGGTGCCGGACTGCTTGAGGGGCATGCAACGGGAGGAAACGCCGGCCTTCTCCTTCATGGCCAGTTCGCACTCCAGGCTGCCGCACCACTTGGTACGGGCAAAGCCGCCGCGGCCATCCATCAGCTCCTTGACCTCTTCCCAGGAAGTCATATCGAAGGTGTTCTCCTCCAGATTCTGGGCAGCCATGTTGTAGAGGTTGTCGTGAACCTCCTGCAGCAGCTTCTGGATGCTGTCCTCCAGACCCTCCAGCGCCACAAAGGTCTTCTCGCCGGTATCGCGGCGCGCCACGCAGCACTGGCTCTTCTCCATATCGCGGGGACCGATCTCCACGCGCAGAGGAACGCCCTTCATCTCATACTGGGCAAACTTCCAGCCGGCAGACTGATCGCTGTCATCCAGCTTCACGCGCAGACCTGCAGCGGTGAGCCGTGCACGCAGATCCTCTGCCGCCTCCAGAACACCGGGCTTGTGCTGTGCCACGGGCACGACCACCACCTGAATGGGAGCAATGGCGGGGGGCAGGACCAGACCGTTGTTGTCGCTGTGGGTCATGATCACGGCGCCGATCAGGCGGGTGGTGACACCCCAGGAGGTCTGGAAGGGGTACTGCAGCTTGTTGTCGCGGCCGGTGAAGGTCACATCGTAAGCGCGGCTGAACTTATCGCCGAAGTAGTGGCTGGTGCCGGACTGCAGTGCCTTGTGGTCCTTCATCATGCACTCGATGGTGTAGGTGGCATCGGCACCGGCAAACTTCTCCTTGTCGGTCTTGCGGCCCTTCACCACAGGCATAGCCAGGGCGTCGCGGCAGAAATCGGCATAGCAGTTGAGCTGCTGCTCCGTCTCGGCCTGTGCCTCCTCTGCCGTCTCGTGGATGGTATGACCCTCCTGCCACCAGAACTCACGGCTGCGCAGGAAAGGACGGGTGGTCTTTTCCCAGCGAACGACAGAGCACCACTGGTTGTAGAGCATGGGCAGCTCGCGCCAGGAGTGGAGGATATGGGACCAGTGATCGCAGAACATGGTCTCCGAAGTGGGACGGAACGCCAAGCGCTCCTCCAGCTTCTCGCTGCCGCCGTGGGTGACCCAAGCCACCTCCGGAGCGAAGCCCTGCACCAGCTCCCCTTCCTTCTTCAGAAGGCTTTCGGGAATCAGCACGGGCATTGCCACATTCTCGTGGCCGGTTGCCTTAAACATACCGTCCAGAATGCGCTTAATGTTCTCCCAGATGGCACAGCCATAGGGGCGCAGGATCATAAAGCCCTTCACACTGGCATAGTCCACCAGTTCTGCCTTCAGGCAGATATCGGTATACCACTTGGCAAAATCCTCCTCCATGGGAGTGATTGCCTCAACATTTCTCTGATCTTTGGCCATAATCGTCTTTCATTCCTTTATATGATGATTTTCTGCCTTTTTCGCAGTTTTCTTCTTGAATTTTTATTTTATCGTCTCACGCACCGATTGTCAAGGTCTGCACCTCTCACGACTCCCCGGAATAGAGAATATCGTGCGCTACCGGGCGGTAAAAGAGTTCCTGCGCCGTCTCGAAATCGCGGGTCTGCCCCATGATCCACATCAGCTTGGCCACCGCCGCCTCCGTGGTCATATCATAGGCCTCCAGCAGCCGCAGCGTACTTTTGAGGTGGCCGCCCACATGGTAGACGGTGAGATCGCTGCCCTCGTTGGGTACCTGCGTAGTCATGACCACGATCTTCCCCTTCTCCACGGCAGCGCGGATAATATCATAAAAACCGCCGCTCTCATATTCCGGCAGGCCGCCCACGCCGAAGCTCTCGATAATCAGTCCGTCGTAGTGCTCCGCCATGAAGGCCACCAGCTCCGGCCGGGTGCCGGGGATCAGCTTCAAAAGCCCCACATTGGTGTCGAGTCGATCGTAAAAGGTGGGTTTTTCGTGACAGTCGCAGCGGATATACTGCAGTAGATGCTCGTCCTGCAGCACTGCCAGATCCGGATAGTTCACACTGGAAAACGCCTGAAAGCTCTTGGAGCAGGTCTTGCGGGCGCGGGTTCCCAAAATCACCTTGCCGTTAAAGACGATCTGCACGCCGCCGCAGCCCCGGCAGGCATAGAGAAAGGCATCCGTCAAATTGCGCTTGGAGTCGGTGCTGTCAAACCAGATGGGCTTCTGGGCGCCGGTCAGCACAATGGGCTTGGGGCTGTCCTGCACCAGATAGCTGAGTGCCGCCGCCGTATAGGCCATCGTATCGGTACCGTGGCTCACCACAAAGCCGTCATATTTGTCGTAGTTTTCCCGAATACACCGGGCCACCCCCAACCAGTGCTCGGGGTGAATATTGGTGCTGTCGAGACTATAGAGCATCAGGCATTCCACCTGACAGATCTCCGCAATGCGGGGGATAAAACTCAAAAGCTGCTCCGGATTCAGCTCCGGTGTCAGCCCCTCCGGCGTCATTTCCGACGCGATGGTGCCGCCGGTGCCGATCATGAGAATTTTCTTCATAGCTGTGTCCTCCTTGTGGCACTTACATATCCCGGTTATCCATGGCAGCAAGGCCGAAGCGCACCGCCTGTTCAATAGTCACTCTCTCCTGCTCGTCCGCCTGCTCATATTTTGCCCGGAGATCCGCCAGAAATAAACCGCGCAGGGAGTCCTCTCCGCAGTGGAGCCACAAATCCTCCGCCTCTCGCAGTCGAGAATACACCTCCAGCTGCCACGCAAGGGGCACCAGCTGCCTCTCAATGGCAGCTTCATCCGCCGTCCCTGTGCCAGTGAGATAGATGCGGCAAATATCCTGCTCGCAGCCCTGCAGTACCTCTTTCGCCGCGGTCAGTGGGTCTCGGTCAGTAACATCCACACTGATTTTCCGATAGCGTCGGCGCGCAAAGGGCACAAACTGCAGCCGTACCATACCCTTGTCCACCTCCCCGAACAAAAAGCCCTTGTCATCCAGTTCGTCAAAGCCCCGCCCCTCCGGGCAGCCGGGATAGGCATAGGCCGTTTTCCCGGCGTATTGCACGCCGCTGCACTGGTGGATATGCCCCAAGGCAGCGTAATCAAGGCCGCTCTCCGCCAGTACCGATGTGCGAATCGGACGATAGGGGCTGTGGGGTGCGTCTACATCGCCGTGGAGCACCAAAATCTGCACAGTGTCTCCGGCAGCAAAATGCGGTTCCATAGGAAGCTCCCCGCAAGACGCATCCGTGAAAGCCGCCCCCCAGACAGTACAGCCATACTGGGGCAATTCCAGTTTTTCCAGTCGGTTTTCCCGGAAGATGTGCACATTACTTGGCCACAGCACCGCACTGTAAGGGCTGCGGGAATGGTAGGGATCGTGATTGCCGGGGGCGATCACGACTTGCCCACGGAACTGTCCCAGCGCATGAGCCAGCATCTCCACTGTCTGGCTGTAGGTCTCCTGTCCGTCGAAGAGGTCGCCGCTCAAAAGGAGCAGCTGCGCGCCGTGGTCGTTGGCGTACGCCACCAAACGCTGCGGCAGTTCCCGGCTCTCCTGCCGACGGAGCCGCGCTTTCTCCTCCCCCAGCGACGCAAAGGGGCTGTCCAGATGGAGATCCGCCGCGTGGAGCAGTTTAACCATGCTTTTCCTCCTGCCACCCCTTGCAGACATCCACCCATTCCACGAAGTTATCGCCGCAGCACGTTTCCAGTTCCTCACAGCTCAACTCAATGGCAGAAGCCGCACTGCCCACGGCAGGATACACCGTGGCAAAGCGGCGCAAAGACACATCCAGATAGGTTTTCACGTCCGCAGGCAGCGCAAAGGGACACACGCCGCCCACGGCATGGCCGATGCGCTCCACCGCCTCGTCCGGCGTCAGCATCTTGGCCTTGGCGTGAAAATAGTGCTTATACTTGCTGTTGTCGATCTTGGCATCCCCGGCAGCTACCACTAAAATAGGGTCCTCCCCTACCTTGAAGCTGAGGGTCTTGGCAATGCGTGCGCCCTCGACGCCCACAGCCACCGCCGCCAGCTCCACCGTGGCGCTGGATACCTCAAATTCCTGCATCCGGTCGGCGACGCCGTAGGGTGTCAGATACTCTCTCACTTTTGCAACAGACATGATCCCTTCTCCTTTATTATATAGAGGGGACGATCCGTCCCCCTCTCTGCCGTTCTCTTTTGTCAGCGAACGTCCACCCGCTCCACCGCCGTGCAAAGGCCGGTATCGCTGTCCAGCGTAAAGATGACACCCTCCATTTTACAGCCGCCACCGGCGCTGCGGAACCGTCCCGGCAGACCGCCCAGGAAAAACTCCACCGACTGCTCTGGCCGGATGCCCAAAATAGAGCGAGCCGGACCGGTCATACCCAAATCGGTAATGTAGCCTGTTCCCTTTTCCATGATTTGCGCGTCGGCCGTGGGCACATGGGTGTGGGTACCCCACACAGCGCTGACCCGTCCATCCAGATAGTAGCCCATAGCCAGCTTTTCACTGGTCGCCTGGGCGTGGAAATCCACCAGGGTAAAGGTAGGCTTTTCCTCCATTCCCTTCAGGATGCGATCGGCGGTCGTAAAGGGATTCTCCGCCTTCCAATCCAGATCACAACGCCCAATAAGGTTCATCACGGCGATGCGGATACGCCCGCAGTCGTAAACGCCCCACCCCCGGCCGGGGACGCGGGGTGCGTAGTTAGCAGGGCGCAGAATGTAGGGGTTGTCCTCCAAATAGTCGGTGATCTGCATCTTGCCCCAAGTGTGGTTGCCCAACGTGATCACATCCACGCCGGCGGTAAAGAGATCCTCTGCCTGCTCCGGCATCAGTCCGTTTCCGGCCATATTCTCCCCGTTGGCAACAACGAAAGCAATATCCTGCATTTTTTTAAAGCTGCGCAGATGGCGGCTCACATGGCGAAGTCCCTCTTCGCCTGTCACATCGCCCAGCGCCAAAATCCGATAGAGCATGATGTGCTCCTCTCTTCCTAATCATCAATTGCGGCCCTCTGCTCGAAAAGCAGAGCAAATACCGCCATTTTGATATTGTACCATGAATTTTCCATAGGTGCAACGCTCCCCGGCACGGTTTGCGTCCCTTCCTGCTTCCGTTGCAGCTGCTATCGTCTCCATTTTCCCAAAAGAGACAGACTTCCCGGCAGATCGCAGCACTTCGCCTTCTGCTCCTGCAATCAGCCATCGCCAAAAATCTATTTTTCTCCCGCGCATTGAGTGCGCAGCGCAGGACATTTCCCGGCGAATCTGTTTCTGCACGCGCCTGTTGTTAAAAAAGCGCCTGCTCGTACCCTCGCCTGCCGCCAAAAGCCGTCTCCTGCCGCGCTCCCTCGCCATTAAAAAAGCACCCGCCTTACGGCGGATGCTTTTTGTTTATTTTGGTTTACTTCCGGTTTACTTTGCGTATTCCACAACCTTGGTCTCACGCAGGACGTGAACCTTGATCTGGCCGGGATACTCCAGCTCGCTCTCAATGCGCTTGGCAAGGTCACGCGCCAGAATGACCATCTGATCCTCGCTGACCTGCTCGGGCTTGACCATCACGCGAACCTCGCGGCCGGCCTGAATGGCATAGCTCTTCTCAACACCGGGATACTCGCTGGTGATCTCCTCCAGCTTCTGCAGACGCTTGATGTAGTTCTCCAGATTCTCACGGCGGGCACCGGGACGAGCAGCGGAAATGGCATCGGCTGCCTGTACCAAACATGCAACAATCGTCTTGCACTCCACGTCGCCGTGGTGCGCCTGAATGGCATGGATGATGTCTTCCTTCTCCTTGTACTTCCGGGCGAATTCCACGCCCAGAGCCACATGGGTGCCTTCCATCTCATGGTCGATGGCCTTGCCGATATCGTGCAGCAGACCTGCGCGCTTGGCAGCGTTGACATCCACGCCCAGCTCGGCAGCCATAAGACCGGCGATATGGGACACCTCGATGGAGTGCTGCAGCACGTTCTGGCCATAGCTGGTACGATAGTGCAGACGCCCCAGCAGCTTCTGCAGCTCGGGATGCAGGGAACGAACGCCCGTCTCCAGAACGGCGCGCTCACCCTCGGAACGAATGACGGCGTCTACTTCACGGCGTGCCTTCTCCACCATCTCCTCGATATGGGTGGGATGGATGCGGCCGTCGGCGATCAGCTTCTCCAGTGCCAGACGGGCCACCTCGCGGCGCACCGGCTCAAAGCAGGAGACGGTAATGGCCTCCGGCGTATCGTCGATGATGAGATCGGCGCCGGTCAGCGTCTCCAGCGTACGGATGTTGCGGCCCTCACGGCCGATGATACGGCCCTTCATCTCGTCATTGGGCAGGGGTACCACACTGACGGTGATTTCAGCCACATGGTCAGCGGCACACCGCTGGATGGCGGTAGCCACGATTTCACGGGCACGCTGCTCGGCCTCATCCTTGGCGCGAGCCTCGATTTCCTTGATCTTAACGGCAGTCTCGTGGGTCACCTCGGACTCCACCTGACTGATGAGATATTCCTTGGCCTGCTCCGCCGTAAAGCCGGAGATGCGTTCGAGCATCTCGGTCTGGCTGCGCTTAATGACCCGGATCTCCTCCTGCTCACGGTCAGCAGCTGCATGCTTCGCCGCCAGAGCTTCTTCCTTCTTCTCGATCAGCTCGGTCTTATGATCGATATTTTCTTCTTTCTGCTGCAGCCGACGCTCCTGCTTCTGCAGGTCAGCCCGGCGCCCCTTTTCTTCCTTCTCGTATTCACTGCGAGCCTTCAGAACTTCTTCTTTTGCCTCAAGAAGTGCTTCGCGCTTCTTATTCTCAGAACTTTTGATTGCCTCATTGATAATCCGCGTGGCTTCTTCTTCCGCGCTGGAAATCTCTTTTTCCGCAACACGCTTGCGGTAGTGAATGCCGATAGGGAACCAAATGGCGCAGGAAACGACAGCCACAATCACTGCTACAACGTAGCCTAATGTGGTCATAATGGTTCCTCCTGTAGATTTTTGTGTATGGAAAAAAGAACTGTCGAACCCGACAATTCCTTTCTGTAGATAATAATTGAAAGATTCCCCTAATCCTCCAATGATAATCTTTTTTAATTTTATACGCATTGCCAACAACTGTCAAGTCTAAATCGCGCGCAGCACAGGAATTCCGTTGTACTTTTCCCGTTTCCCCACAGTAAAAAAACGTCAGGCCGAAGCCTGACGTTTTTTGCTTATTCCTTGGCCGGTTCCGGCGCTGCCGCCGCCGTAACACTGTAGGCTTTGAGGATGCTCCTCTCGCCCTTGGAGAACTTCACTTTCACATAGTCCCCCGTATTCAAGATCACAACATCCTGATTTTCCGCCGCAGAGATGGCATAGTACGTCTCGCCGCCTTCCACGCGGAAGTAATACCATGTGTTGCCGTCAATGACAGCGCTGCGGATTTCGGTGATCGCACCTTCCACCTCCTCCTGATCGGAGACAACGATCTCCGTATCCTCCGGAGCGATGAGGCCCTTCTCAGCCAGCATGGAGCGATAGCTTGCCTCGCAGGCCGCCACCGTCGTGCCGGTCGCCACGATCTGATACTGGCTCACGTTGACCATGGCGTACATCTTTACCAGTCCCGCCGCGTCCTTCATTGCCATAAAGTAGGTGGGCTGTTCGGAGATGTTCAGCAACAGGGGGAACGTTGCGGTGTACTTCATCTGCTGTACCTGGCCCTCTGCCGAAGCCATGGCGGAATACTCCTCCGCGCCGGCTACCTGATAGAAGCTCGTCTCCTTGGTACGCTGGTTGGAGAGGATGAAGCCCACATTGGACTGGTCACTGACCACGGAGGTGACACCAGTATACATATAAACATCGTCGCCGATGGCGATATAGTTGTAGCCGGTGGTGGTTCTGGTCATGCCGCGCTGACCGAACACAGAGTTGATAAAGCCGTTGATGAACTTGCCGTGGTAGTCATACTGGCGCATGATCAGCTCTGCCGTGTAGACGTGGTCCACCCAGTTGGGGACGTCGGCTACATCGTAATACTGGCTCTCGCCGGTAACGGCGTTCACCAGCACAGCGCCGATGATGTCCGTACCGCCGAACAGACCGATGGTCTTGCTGATCCGGGGGCAGACCCAGTAGGGCTGGCCCTGCTCATCAATCTCAAAGGCGGGTTCGTCAAACATATAAGTGGGATAGTGGAAGCGCAGATGACGATAGAGGTTACGGCTGAAATGCTCGGCCGTGGTGTAACGGATTCCCTCGTCCAGACGCACCACATCCACGTTCTGGGTCACCATATCGATGATCAGATAGGCGGGCAAACCATTGGAGCGGTTATTGAACCACTTGATGAGGTCGCCGTAGCGCAGAGGCGTCACACGCACAGGGCGGCCGCCGTAGTTGATCTGCGTGTAATCATCTGCCACCTCGAACTGAGACACCATATCCGCCAGCTCGCCCAGCTTACGGTCACCCAGCTTCTCGGCGGAATCGGCATCCAGCATGGGGATCTGATCAAAGGAGATCTCCTCCACCTCGGCGGCAAAATCGCCGTCTTCCAGTGTCAGCATATCCCGATAGCTGGACGCACGGATAACTTCCCATCCAAGAATCGCACCCACCACAGCGATAACAACCAGTGCCGCCGCCACCAGTCCGGGGATCTTGCACTGCTTTTTCACAAAGCCGAAATAACCCTTCACACCCTCTCCCTGGAAACCGGAGGTGATGATGGCGCAGACGCAGTAGACGGCGCACAGCAGCAGGGCGAATGCATAGAACTCCTCTGCCTTCAGGTTGATCGGAGGCAGAACCGCATAGAAATAGATGGCACCGAACACCAGCGTCACCAGCAGATTAATCAGCGTCCGGGTCACGGGCGTGCCGATGGGCCTGCGCACCTTCTTGGAGCGGGGTTCCTTTCCAAAGCCCTCAAAATCGGGGCTGTTCCAGTTGATATTCATAGAATGCTCCTCTCGCATTTTGTGTTAGGTATTATAGACCAAAGAGGAGTCGGAAACAAGAACAAATTGTAAATTTATACACTTCTCGTCCCTTTCTTCGCCCTTTCAGCGGAAAAGAGCCGTATTCAACGGCTCTTTTCTCACTTTTCCGTCTTTAACACCGCGACCTCTCCCTGCTGCAGCGTCACGCGCGCAGTATCCCCCCGCGTCAGCGTTCCAGCCAGCAGCTGCTGGGCCAGAATATCCTCCACCTGTCGCCGGATGATGCGCCGCAAAGGCCGTGCGCCGTAACGCCGGTCGAACCCCTCCTTGGCCAGCTGTGCCACTGCGGCATCTTCCGCCGTCAGAGTGATGCCCTGCTCCTGTGCCCTTTGGGCCGTATCTTTCAAAAAGCCATGGGCGATGTGCTCCATCGCCGCCGGAGCCAGCGGGCGAAACACCATAGTCTCATCAATGCGATTGAGCAGTTCCGGGCGGAAGGTGTGGCGCAGCTCTTCCAGCACGCTGCCCCGGATTCGTTCAAAATCCCCGGTGCTGTCCTCTGCGCCGCCGCTGAAGCCCAGTGGCGCACCGGCCATAAAACGATCATCCCCTACGTTGGAGGTCATAACAATCACTGTATTTTTAAAATCCACCCGGCGCCCCCGGGCATCGGTAAGAACTCCCTCCTCCAAAATCTGCAAAAGGAGGTTGCACACATCCCGGTGTGCCTTCTCCATCTCGTCAAAGAGCACCACGCAGTAGGGGCGGCGGCGCACACGCTCTGTCAGCTGTCCGCCCTCCTCGTGTCCCACATAGCCGGGGGGCGAGCCCACCAGCCGGGAGACAGCATGGCGCTCCATATACTCCGACATATCCAGCCGAATCATGGCATTCTCCGTGCCGAACATGGCCTCCGCCAGAGCGCGGCACAGCTCTGTCTTGCCCACACCGGTTGGCCCTAAAAAGAGGAAGGAGCTGATGGGACGCCGGGGGTCCTGCAAGCCAACACGGCTGCGGCGAATGGCACGGGCCACGGCCAAGACCGCTTCCTCCTGCCCCACCACCCGGGCGCGGAGCGTATCCTCCAGGTGGAGAAGCCGGAAACGCTCGTCTTCCGTCAGCCGGGTCATCGGAATACCGGTCCATTCGGCAGCCACCCGGGCGATGTCCTCCGCCCCCACCGTGTCATAAACTGCCGTTTGCCGCCGCCAGCTCTCGCGCCGGTCTGCCAGCTGTCCTTCAAAATTCTCCTCAACATCCCGCAGCTCTGCTGCCTGCTCATAGTCCTGCGATGCCACCGCCGCCTGCTTCTCCCGGCGCAGTGCCAGCAGCTTCTCCTCCAGACTCTTCACATCCGGACAGACAGGACGTGCCCGCATACGCACCTGACTTGCCGCCTCATCCACCAAATCAATGGCCTTGTCCGGCAAAAAGCGATCATGAATATACCGGGCGGACAGCCGTACCGCCGCCGTCACCGCTTCATCGGTGATGCACAGTCGGTGGTGGGTCTCGTAGCGCTCCCGAAGCCCCAGCAGGATCTCCACGGCCACCTCCTCTGACGGTTCCTCCACAGTGACCGGCTGAAAGCGTCGCTCCAGCGCCGCATCTTTTTCAATGTAGCGCCGGTACTCTTCTACCGTGGTCGCTCCCACCACCCGGATCTCTCCCCGTCCCAGGGCAGGCTTGAGAATGTTGGCGGCATCTACCGCCCCCTCGGCGCTGCCTGCCCCCACAATATTGTGGAGCTCATCGATGAAGAGGATCACGTCCCCGGCACTGCGCACCTCCTCCACCATACTGCGGATCCTCTCTTCAAACTCACCGCGGTACTTGGTTCCGGCCACCATGCTCCCCAGATCCAGCGACAAAATTCTTTGATCCTGCAGTTCCTCCGGCACATCGCCAATGGCGATCCTCTGCGCCAAGCCCTCCACCACTGCCGTTTTTCCTACACCGGGTTCGCCAATGAGGGCCGGATTATTCTTGCTGCGGCGTGAAAGGATACGAATCGTGCGGTCGATCTCTTTCTCCCGCCCCACTACCGGGTCCAATTGTCCGCAGCGTGCCGCCTCCGTCAAATCCCGGGTATAGGCCCCCAGATTCTTGCCCCGTTTCTCCTCCCGGCTGCTGCCGGAGGCAGGTGGCGGTGTCGGGCGCCCGCCGACCCGTTTCATCACACTGCCATAGAGCCGCCTTCCGTCCACACCGGAAGCCCGGAGAATATCCACCGCCATATTGTTTCCCTCCCGCAGTATCCCTAACAGCAGGTGCTCTGTGCCGATATAGCTGCTGCCGCTGCGGATGGACTCCCCCACTGCCAATTCAATGGTGCTTTTGGCTCGGGGCGTCAATCCCCGGAAAGGAACAGTCCCGGAACGGCCGGCGCCGGCGGTGTGCTGCAGCAGCTCACAAACTGCGTCGTCACGGATCCCGCTGTCCAGCAGCACCCGATGTGCTGTCCCCTCCTCTTCCCGTAAAAGGCCCAAAAGCAAATGTTCATTGCCCACATAGCCGTGGCCTAATTCCTCCGCAGCCTCCTGTGCAAGCCGCAGCGCCCGGTGTACCCGGGGCGTAAATTTGTTCTCCCGCATGCCGAAAACCCCTTCCCTGCCCCATTTTCAGGGCAAATTTTTCCCATTCCTACAGGTTAGCCTTCGCTGACCACTTTTATACAGAAAGCTACATTTCCGCGCCGCTTTTTCCGTAGTTTTTGCCAAAAAAACCAAAAAATACGCCCAGTGGCAAAATTTTTCACAATGGGGGTCTTGCATTATTCCATTTTCGTGCTACAATAGAATCACCAAATTTTTATGGAGGTGCTCTCATGGCTTACAAAATCGGTTCCGGTTGCGTCAGCTGCGGCGCTTGCGCTGATGCATGTCCCGTTGGCGCTATTTCTCAGGGTGAGGATCATTTCGAGATCGACGCCAACTCCTGCCTGGACTGCGGTTCCTGCGCAGATACCTGCCCCAACGGCGCTATCTCTCCCGCAGAATAATCGCACAATGCAACCAAAAAAAACACCGGACTTTTCGTCCGGTGTTTTTTATTGCAGCCACGGCGCTTTTATTATACAATAAGGTACATAGACAGGAAAGGAGGCGGATGCCTTGGAAAAAATAGATCAGCTCTGGCCCGGCGGTTTCCGCTTCCTCTTTGACGACACCCTTTTCCAGCCGGGAACCGACTCCTTTCTGCTAGGTTCATTCCCCCGGCTCAAGCGCGGCGAGACCGTGTGCGATCTGGGCGGCGGCACGGGTCTTTTAGGGCTCTTGCTTTTGGCGCGTGAACCCTCCCTCCGTGTAACGGAGGTGGAGCTGCAAAGGCAGGCCTGCGCTCTATGCCGCCGCAATGCGGCCCTCAACGGCTTGGAGGACTCCCTCGAATGTATCGAGGCGGATCTTCGCCGCCTCCCCATGCTGCGCCCCGGCTCTTTCGATTTGGTGGTGGCCAATCCGCCCTACTTCACTACAGCCAGCGGCGCACAGGCAGAGTCGGTGGCGCGGCGCACTGCGCGCTCGGAAGTCACCTGCACGTTAGAGGATATTTTAGCCTCCGCAGCGCGGCTCCTGCGCTGGGGCGGACGGCTGGCGCTGGTCTTTCGCACCGAGCGGATGGCAGAGCTAATGGCAGAGGCACGCCGATACGGTCTGGAGCCAAAGCGTCTGCGCATTGTACAAAATACGATTTCTTCCGTCCCCTCTCTCTTCTTATTGGAGTGCCGCCGGGGCGGACACACAGGCTTACAGGTAGAGCCGCCCCTCCTTTTGCAGGGAGTGGACGGCAAGCCCACGGCGGAACTGGACGCCATCTATTTCAGAGATAAGAGGTAAGGATATGGCAGGAACATTATATTTGGTCGCCACACCTATCGGCAATCTGGGGGACTTCTCCCCCCGCGCTGTGGAAACACTGTCGCAGGCGGATTTTATCGCCGCCGAGGATACACGGGTATCCATGAAGCTCCTCAATCACTTCGGCATCAAAAAGCCCCTTGTCAGCTATCACGAGCACAACCGTGCCTCCGCCGGTGCCGCCATTGTGGAGAGGCTCCTTGCCGGCGAGACCTGTGCCCT
The DNA here is from genome assembly GCA_020025345.1 of Oscillospiraceae bacterium. Taxonomy (GTDB): domain Bacteria; phylum Bacillota; class Clostridia; order Oscillospirales; family Oscillospiraceae; genus Vescimonas. The sequence continues at coordinate 33,146 of JAHHSH010000010.1, forward strand.
TGTCACCGATGCCGGTACACCCGCCATCAGCGATCCGGGACAGGATCTGGTGCAGCTGTGCGCCAACGCCGACATCACTGTACAGAGCATCCCCGGCTGCTGCGCCTGCATCACGGCGCTGGCCGTGTCCGGACTGCCCACGGGCCGTTTCACCTTTGAGGGATTCCTCTCCGCTAACAAGAAAGAGCGGCGCACACGGCTGCAGGAAGTGCAAAGTGAGGAACGCACCATGGTCTTTCACGAAGCGCCCCACAAGCTGCGCCCCACGCTGGCGGATATGCTGGAAATTCTGGGAGATCGGCGGATTTCCCTGTGCCGTGAGCTGACGAAGCTCCACGAGGAGACACAGCGCACCACCCTGCAGGCGGCAGTGGATCACTACCGGGAGCACGAGCCGCGCGGCGAGTACGTTCTGGTGGTGGAAGGCGCTCCCCGGCAGGAGGCCCCGGCGCTCTCCATTGAGGAGGGTGTGGCGCGTGTTTTGAAGCTGCGCAGCGATGGCACACGCATGAAGGATGCGGTGCGGCAGGTCTCCGCCGACACGGGATTGAATAAAAACGTACTCTACGACGCCGTATTAAAAGCGACCAATACATAAATAACCAAAGGAAGCCCTGCACCGTGGTGCAGGGCTTCCTTTTCAGCTGTCAAGCTCTTTCTTCAATTCCTTTAAGCATTTCGGGCAGATATTCTTTCCCTTGAATACCACCACATTCTTAACGCTGTCACAGAAAATACAGCTCGGCCGATACTTCTTCAGGACAATAGACGCGCCATCCACATAGATTTCCAGTGCCTCTTTTTCTTCGATATCCAACGTCCGGCGCAGCTCAATGGGCAGAACGATTCGTCCCAACTCGTCTACCTTTCTCACAATCCCAGTAGATTTCACGGTATGTCTCCTATCCTCTCTCCCGGTTTACTGTTTGTTTTTTTATTATGCGCCTTTTTTCTTTCCATGTCAACATTTTCCCGCTAATTTCACGCGCAGTTGTGTGATATTATATGTATGTACTGTGCATATAGTGCAATATAGGAGGCGATCACATGGCTTTAACATGGATTTGGACAGGAATGGTTTTACTATCGGTGCTCTTCGGCATAGGAAACGGCACCCTTGCCGACGTGGGGCAGGCGGCATTAGAGGGGGCATCCTCCGCCGTAGAGCTGGCGTTGGGCATGGCAGGTGCCATGTGCCTTTGGAACGCCGTGATGGAACTGATGCGCCGCTGCGGTCTGGCAGATGCCCTCGCCCGTATTTTTCGCCCGCTGCTGCGGCGGCTGCTGCCCCAAGCCAGCCGGGACAAGGAGACGCTCTCCGCCGTATCGGCCAATGTGTCGGCCAATCTGCTGGGACTGGGAAACGCTGCGACCCCCTTGGGCATCCAGGCGGCGCAGCGGATGGCGGTGGGCTGCAACGGGACAGCCACGGATGAACTGTGCCGCCTCGTGGTGTTGAATACAGCCTCCATTCAACTTCTGCCCACCACCGTATCCGGCATCCGTGCCGCCTGCGGCTCTGCCGCACCGATGGATATTTTACCGGCGGTGTGGCTGACCTCGCTCCTGTCGGTGACGGCAGGTCTGACGGCGGCACGGGTTTTGCAGGCGGTATGGAGGGATTGAGATGCAGCTTTCTTCATGGGTCATCCCCGCCGTGCTGGCCGGGACGGCTCTGTGCGCCCTTTTGCGGCGGGTGGACGGCTACAGCGCTCTGACGGAGGGCGCAGCACAGGGACTCACCGTCATGGTCAAAATCCTGCCGTCCCTCATTGTTCTCCTGTCCGCCACCGCCATGCTCCGCGCCTCCGGGGCGCTGCAATGGCTGACGCAGCTGCTCGCGCCCCTTCTCTCCGCCGTGGGCATCCCGCCGGAAACCATGCCCCTGCTGCTGATCCGACCCATCAGCGGCTCCGGCGCATTGGCTGTCGGAAGCGAACTGATGGCGCAATATGGGCCGGACTCCTACCTTGGGCGGGTAGCGGCGGTGATGCTGGGCTCCACGGAGACCACCTTCTACACTGTGGCCGTCTACTTCGGTACCGCCAACATCCGCCGCACACGCTACGCCATCCCGGCGGCCTTAACCGCCGACGCCGTGGGCTTTC
>JAHHSH010000100.1 GCA_020025345.1 Oscillospiraceae bacterium
TGATCAAAAACGTCACCGGCAACAACGAGAACACGGTGAAGCGTAAGATCACGGAAATCTACCGGGCGTTGGCTCTGGAAAAGGACTATGATAAGGACGAGATCCTTACGATCTACCTTAATACGGTCTATCTGGGAAACCAGTGCTATGGTGTCCAGACGGCAGCGGATATGTACTTTGCCAAGGATGTCAGTGAGCTGACACTGGCGGAGAGTGCCTGTCTGATCAGTATTACCAATAACCCCTCCCAGTTTGACCCGCTTCGTGCCGATTGGTGCCGCGAGGAGAACCGCAGCCGTCAGCTGCTGGTGCTGCAGGCTATGCTGGATCAGCATAAAATCGATCAGGAGACCTATGACGCCGCTGTGGCCGAAGAGGTAGTCTTTACCAATGGCTATACCAATCTGGGCAACAAGGTGGAGGTACCTACAGAGCAGGAGCATACCACGGGAATCAGCACGGCCAATAACTCCTACTTTACCGATCAGGTCATCGACGATGTGGCCGATGAGCTGGTGGAGTACTACGGCCTGAGTGACGAGCCTGCCGACGCGGACGGCTATGTGCGTACTGCGCATGAAAAGGCAGTGAGCATGGTCTATGGCAAGGGCCTTAAGATCTACACCACCCAGAATCCCAAGTATCAGAAGATTGCCGAAGAGGTATTTGAAAATACCAGCTATCAGTCGAATACAGACTCCAACGGAGATCCTCTGCAGGCAGCGATTACGGTGATAGATCCCTTCACCGGCAATATCGTAGCTATGGTGGGCGGCACCGGTGCCAAGGAGTATGATCGCAGTTGGAACTGGGCCAGTGAAGTACGACAGTGCGGATCTGCCATCAAGCCTATTTCCACCTACGCGCCTGCGTTGGATGACGGCACGATTACGGCGGCATCCTCGATTGATGACTATCCCATTTATTTGCCCGGTTACGGCGTATATCCCAAGAACTCCTATGGATCCTTTGATGGTCTGAGCAGCGTACAGGAGATGCTCAAATGGTCTTCCAACTGCGCTGCTGTGCGTGTCAACCAGATGTATGGCACTGCCGCATCCTATAACTTCATGACGGAAAAGCTGGGCTTCAAAAACCTGACGGCCACGGATAGTGAGCAGGTGGGTAATATGGCGCTGGGCGGTCTGGAGTACGGCGTGACTACGGAAGAGATGGCCGCAGCGTTTGCGTCTTTTGTCAATGACGGTATCTATACGCAGCCCCGTACCTTTGTCCGTGTGGAGGACAGTCAGGGACAGGTGATCATTGATAATACGCCGGAGTCCCATGTGGCGATGAAGGAGACCACGGCCTATCTGATGCGCAATATGTTGCAGACGGTTGTTTCCAGCGGTACTGGTACAGAGGCTTCTTTCTCCGGGATGAGTGTTGCCGGTAAGACCGGTACCACCGATGCCAACCGCGACCGTTACTTTGTGGGCTTTACCCCCTATTACTGCGCTGCTGTGTGGTGCGGCTATAAATCAAATGAAGTGATCGACATCTGGGGCAACCCCTCGGCTAATTTGTGGCGTGAGGTGATGTCTAAGATCCATGCGGATCTGGATGACCCCGGTTTCCACAGCGCTTCCGGGCTGGTGGAGGTCACAGTCTGCGCTGACAGCGGTCTGCTGGCTACCGATGCCTGCAGCAAGGATATTCGCGGCGGACGTACCCGCACTGTTCTTGTGGCGGCGGATACGGCTCCCACGGAGAGCTGTAATATGCATAAGATGATTTCCTACTGTGAAAAGGGAAAACATATTGCAACTGATTTCTGCCCCAAGAAGGATGTGAAAGAGGTAGCTGTACTGGATTATGCCCGTCCCATGGTATCCTATGACGGCAGCTCGAATGCCGGTTCTCTGGTACTGGCCAAGGACGACGCTTATCTGCTGCAGACCCTCAGCAGGGATCCTGTGTGTCCGGCACATAAGGAGAAGCCGCCGATCATTGACCTGCCGGAGGTTCCGAACGCAGGCAACAGCGATGATGACAAGAAGCCCGGAAAACCCGACAAGCCGGAGAAACCGGAAAAGCCGAACCCGGAAGTTCCACCGGAGGGTGGCGATGACGATAGAAGTCTCGTGCGGGATTTATGGACAGGGATTTTCCAAGATTAACGGGAGAACCTATCAACGTATAAAAATCCCTGCGCTTTAAGCGGGGGTACAAAAAACAGGCAGCACCAAGCATTTTATCTTGGTGCTGCCTGTTTTTTTGTGGTGGGGAGTATGTTGTGCAAGGGCGGATTCTTCGTTAAATCTGATGGCTTATGTGTGTGAGTATCTAAACCGATACGAAACTAATACGAAGTGCCTTTTGTTTACCGCATTTTTTCCCGCAGAAGAAAAAAGGGACTGCCAGCGGGCAGTCCCTTTTTTAAAGCATGGAGAAATTACTTGTGCTCGGCCTCGAACTTCTTCAAGAAGTCCACCAGAGCCTCAACGCCCTCCTTGGGCATGGCGTTGTAGATGGAGGCGCGCAGGCCGCCCACGGAACGGTGACCCTTCAGGTTGTCGAAACCTGCGGCCTTGGTGGCGGCGACCACCTCGGCGTCCAGATCCTTGTCACCGGTGACGAAGGGAACGTTCATCAAAGAGCGATCCTCCTTGACCACGGCACCGCGGAACATCTTGGAGTTGTCCAGGAAGTCGTAGAGAACAGCTGCCTTCTCCTCGTTGCGGCGCTGCATCTCAGTGAGACCGCCGATATCCCGCAGATAGCGGAATACCTTGCCGCAGCAATAGATAGCCCAGCAGTTGGGGGTATTGTACATGGAGTCGTTGTCGGCGTGTACCTTGTAGTTCATGTAGGTGGGCACATAGGAGGCCAGATCATCACGCAGCA
>JAHHSH010000101.1 GCA_020025345.1 Oscillospiraceae bacterium
GCCGCACTTGCGGCGAGACGGTATGCTCGTTATACGTTACCGTACATAAAGAGATCACACTTGATCATACCGTTATAGAGCTTGCGCTTGCGGTCGGCGGTGCGGCCGAAGGTGCGCTCGAACTCGGTATGGCTGCTGAGCACCAGCGTGCGCCACTTGGGGGGCAGCTGCTGCCAGACCTTGCCCAGCTCCCGATAGAGCTGCTCGGCCTCGGATTTCTCCAGCAGGCGCTCACCGTAGGGGGGATTGGTCACCAGCTGGCCATACTCGCTCTGGCGGCGGAAGTCGCGCATATCGGCCACCTCAAAGCGGACAATATCGTCCACGCCGGCCTTGCGGGCATTATCCTGCGCAATGGCCACGGCCTTGGGGTTCACGTCGCCGCCCCAGATGTCGTAGGTGCCGTGGAATTCCTTGTCCATCGCCTCGTCAGCGGCGTCCATCCAGATGCGGGAGGGCAGGAAGCCCCAGCGCTGTGCCTCAAAGCTGCGATCCAGACCGGGGGCACGGTTCTTGGCAATGAGGGCGGCCTCGATGGGAATGGTGCCGGAGCCGCAGAAGGGATCGCAGAAAGGATCCCGGCCCCGATAGCGGGAGAGGATCACCATGGCGGCAGCCAGCGTTTCCCGCAGGGGTGCCTCCACGCCGACAGCGCGGTAGCCGCGCTTATAAAGTCCCTCGCCGCTGGTATCCAGACAGATGGCGGCCTCGTCCTTAAAGAGGGAGAAGCGCACCTGGTACTTGGTGCCGGTTTCGGGGAACTGCTCGATATGATAATGGGATTTCATGCGCTCCACCATGGCCTTCTTGATGATGGACTGACAGGCGCTGACAGCGTGCAGCTGCGAAGAGATGGAGTAGCCCTTCACCGGGAAGGCGGCATCGGCGGGGAGATAGTCCTCCCACGCAATGGCGCGGGTGCCCTGAAAGAGCTCTTCAAAGCTGCGGGCAGGGAATTCTCCCAGCACCAGCAGTACACGGGCGCCGCAGCGCAGATTAATATTCAGCCGGGCGGCATCGGCATCGGTGCCGCGGCAGAGGATCCGTCCGTTTTGTACCTGCACATCCTGCAGACCCAGACGCTTTACCTCGTCGCCGACCAGCTTTTCCAGCCCCAAAAGACAGGGGATTAAATATTTTGCCATGAAATGGTTCCTCGTTTCCTATTCTTGTCACGTTCTTATCATATATGACTGCGGCGAAAAGTGCAAGAAAGGCGTGGAAGAAATTTGGCTCTTAACGGAAACTTAACGCAAAGAGGCGAAATGGAACAAAAAAAGAGTAGCGTGGTGAGAAAAACTATAGTATAATCGAGAAAAAGAAAATGACAACTTGTAGTTGCGTGGAAAAATGGCGATGCAAATGCAGGTTGGTAGAGTTTTAGCGTCGCGTCGGCTATGCTGAGTGCAACAGGAAAGGGAGGTGCGGCCCATGTCTGTGGGAAAACAGCTGCAGAAAGTGCGGCAGATCCATCATCTGACGCAGGAGCAGTTTGCTGAGCAGCTGCAGGTTTCACGACAGGCGGTTTCCAAATGGGAATCGGGCCGCGGCTATCCGGAACTGGAGAAGATATTTTATATCTGTAATCGCTATGGTATTACGCCGAATCAGCTCTTTTGTGAAGAAGTACCGCTGCAGGAAGACAGACAGACGGTAGAGCTATCCATAGGAAAGGAACGCCCTGTGTCCGCTCTGGTGAACAAGGCGGCATCCGGAGGACGACGGAAACTTTTCTGGGTGATCTTTGCCGCCACACTGGTGCTGGCGCTGCTGATCGGCCTCATTCTGAAAGGAGGAGACGCAGATATGTATCAAGTGATTTGGATCGCTGCTATGGTGATCTTCGGCGTTTTGGAAGCTGTCACCGTGGGACTCACCTCCATCTGGTTTGTGGCAGGTGCGCTGGGCGGATTGATCACCACCATGTGCGGCGGGCCCATCTGGCTGCAGCTGACCGTATTTTTCGTGGTGTCCATCGGCTGTCTGCTGCTGGCGCGGCCTTTGGTGGAGAAGTACGTCAATAAAACCACCACGGCGACCAACGCCGATCGTGTGCTGGGTGCTGTTGCCCGCGTCACGGAGACCATTGACAATGCAGAGCCTACCGGCGCTGTCTATGTGGATGGCAAGACGTGGACGGCCCGCAGTGCCGCCAATGAAGTCATTGAGCCGGATACGCTGGTGCGTGTAGTACGCATGGAAGGTGTGCGGCTTTTTGTAGAAGAGGTAAAAGAAGAGAAGCGAGAAGCGGTGTAACGAGATTAAAAGGAGGAAAAAACTATGCCAGTACCCGGATATATTGCAATTGCCGTTGTCGTTGTTTTTGCGCTGCTGGTGATCGTGCGCAACATTTATGTGGTGCAGCAGTCCAAGGCCTATGTGGTAGAGCGTCTGGGCGCTTTCCACGCCGTCATGGGCGTGGGTATCCATGTGAAAGTACCTTTCATTGACCGCGTAGTCAAGAAAATTTCCCTGAAAGAGCAGGTGGCGGACTTCGATCCCCAGCCCGTGATCACCAAGGATAACGTCACCATGCAGATCGACACCGTGATCTA
>JAHHSH010000102.1 GCA_020025345.1 Oscillospiraceae bacterium
GATGATGCAGCGCAGGGCGCGGAGGGATGACCATGATTCTGGAATTGCGCCATGTGAACAAAAATTACCTCCGTGGAAAAACGGAGGTCCCCGTGCTCAAGGACATCTCGCTGGAGGTGGAGCGGGGAGAATATCTGGCCATTATGGGGCCTTCCGGTTCCGGTAAGACAACGCTGATGAACCTGCTGGGGTGCCTGGATGTTCCCAGCAGCGGCGAATATCTGCTGGACGGAAAAGCAGTGGAGCAGATGAGTGACGATGCGCTGGCAGAGATCCGTAATCGCTATATCGGCTTTGTCTTTCAGCATTTTTACCTGCTGCCCAAGATGACGGCGCTGGACAATGTGGCGCTGCCATTGCTCTATGCCGGCGTGCCGCAAAAGGAGCGCCGTCAGCGTGCGGCGGAGGCACTGAAAGCTGTGGGGCTGGAGGAGCGTGTGCATTTCCTGCCCAATCAGCTCTCCGGCGGACAGTGCCAGCGTGTTGCCATCGCCCGCGCTATGGTGGGAAATCCCCAGCTGCTGCTGGCCGATGAACCGACCGGCGCCTTGGATACGGCGGCGGGTGAGCAGATCATGGAGATCTTTCAAAAACTCAGTGATCAGGGAATGACCATTATCATGATCACCCATGAGCCGGATATTGCTCAGCGGGCCCACAGGATTTACCATATCCGGGATGGACAGCTGCTGCGCGATGCGGTGAAGGAGGCAGAGGATGAAGTGGAATAAAAAGGGAATCCGCATCACCGCTATCTCTGTGGCGGTGGTGGCGGCAGTGGTACTGGCCATATTTTTCACAACACGCGGCAAGAGTGAACCGGTGCCTGTCTATAGCTTTGTAGATGGTATTGTGGGCATGAGTGACTATGTGGAAGGCTCGGAGAGCGACGGCATAGTTACGGCGGACCGGGTGCAGCCGGTTTACCTCAGCGATACCCAGACAGTGCTGCAGATTATGGTGAGCGATGGACAGAGGGTGCAGCAGGGAGATGTGCTCTTTACTTATGATACGACCCTTTCCCAGATTGCCCTGCAGCAAAAGGAATTGTCTGTGCAGCAGTTGAAACTGGACTTGGCGACGGCCAAGGGCGAACTGGAAGCCATCAACAGCTATGTGCCGACAACACCGGAGGCGCCGCCTGCGCAGCCGGAGGATACTCTGGCAGGGCAGGACTTGACCGGCAAGAGCTATCTTGCTTTTGCCGGCAGCGGTGAGAGCGAATTGACGCCCTTATATTGCTGGTTGCGCTCGGATACCATGGTGGACAGCACCCTGCTGGAGACGCTGCTCGGAGGTCGGGATGTTCTGTTTGTGTGCTTTTTATATACGCAGAACGATACAGCCGACGGCGGCGTACTGGGAAAGCACGGCGTAAAAGTGATGCGGCTTAAAACGGCGGAGAGCGGCTACAGTTACTCCTATGCCTTCTTTGATATGAGCAGCGGTGCACAGGAGCCGGAGGCGGGCTATACGGCGGCACAGCTGGCAGCCATGCGAACCCAAAAGCTGACGGAAATCCGGAATCTGGAGTTCCGCAGCAAGATGGAAGAGGCTGAATATGCGATCATGTGCCGGGAGACCGACTCCGGGCAGGTGACGGCAGATTTTGACGGTGTTGTGACGCAGATTATCTCCCCGGAAACGGCAGTGGCGGAGCATCAGCCGCTGATGAAGGTCTCCGGTGGCGGCGGTTACTATGTGTCCGGCATGGTCAGTGAGTTGGAGCTGGATCGCGTGCAGGTGGGCCAGAAGGTCACCGTCAGCTCTTGGGCGACCGGCGAGAATTATGAGGGCACTGTGGCGGAAATTTCTAACTTCCCGCAGAAGGACGATATGGGTCGCGGCGGCAATGTGAGCTATTATCCCTACCGTGTGCAGGTGAGCGAAATGGCAGATCTGCAGGAGGGCTCTTATGTGGCGATCCGGCTGCAGCCGGGAGAATCGCAGCAATCCCTCTATGTGGATAATGCCTATCTGCGCAGCGATGGGGCGGTGTATTATGTCTATGCCCGCGGCGCGGACGGACGGCTGGAAAAGCGGAAAGTGCAGATCGGCGGCAGCCTTTGGGGCAGCTATACCCAGATCCGCAGTGGCTTGACGGAGGACGATTGGCTGGCGTTCCCCTATGGAAAGACGGTCAAGGAGGGAGCGCCTACGAGGGAAGGCTCCTGGGAAGATCTCGGCAGATGAGGAGGTGCGAAGTATGGAAAATATCAGATTGGCCCTGCAAGGGATCTGGGGCCATAAAATGCGTTCTTTTTTGACCATGCTGGGTATCATCATCGGCATTGCCTCCATCATCACCATCGTCTCCACCATTAAGGGAACCAATGAGCAGATCAAGGAGAATCTCATCGG
>JAHHSH010000103.1 GCA_020025345.1 Oscillospiraceae bacterium
TCCTCGCCGATCTTGGACTTGTACTCTGCCTTGAACTGCATTGCCAGTTCCTTCAGATCCTCGGCGGTCAGCTCCACGTCCTGGCTCACGCCGCGATCCTTCTTCATAGCATCAATGAGCTGCTCGAAGTACTTCTTGCCCACTTCCATAACAACATCGGAGTACATCTGGATAAAGCGGCGATAGCAGTCCCAAGCCCAGCGGGGATTGCCGGACTTCTTGGAGATAACCTCCACCACTTCCTCATTCAGACCCAGGTTCAGGATGGTATCCATCATGCCGGGCATGGAAGCACGGGCGCCGGAACGAACGGAAACCAACAGGGGGTTCTCCTTGTCACCGAACTTCTTGCCGGTGATGTTCTCCATCTTCTCGATATACTCCATGATTTCAGCCATGATCTCATCGTTGATCTGACGGCCGTCCTCATAGTACTGTGTGCAGGCCTCGGTAGTAATGGTGAAGCCCTGGGGGACAGGCAGACCGATATTGGTCATCTCGGCCAGGTTAGCACCCTTACCGCCCAGCAGCTCACGCATGGTAGCGTTGCCCTCGGTAAAGAGATAGCAATACTTCTTGCTCATGTTTTTCCCTCCGTATAATTTTGAAATCTTTCTTTTTTCAAGCCAGTTTATTATAAGCACAAATTTCTGTAAAATCAAGGGTTTTTTTATAAAAAAACCTTGTTTTTTCATATTGATAATGATCGAAAGTCACTACCTCTCGGAAACTGTGGACAATATGCACAAAAAATGATTTATCGCCCTTGCGAGTCCTCCTTATTTTGTGATATACTTCTATAGAAATATAAATTGGGTCAGTATACCCGGCAGAAAACTCACAGAATAAAAGGGGGAGTGGCTGCGTGCAGAACGCCGTGGAAAACAGCACATGGGCTCAGCGCATCCGTGCGCTGGCACAGCGTCGGGCGCTGCCCCACGCCATGATCCTCTCCGGCCCCGGTGACCGGGACGAGGCTGCCCACTTTGTCGCCGCCGCCATGGAGTGCTCTGCGCAGGCAGGACGTCCCTGCGGTGTATGCGAGCAGTGCCGCAAAGTCCGGGAGGACATTCACCCCGACGTCCTGTGGATCCGGGACACCGAGCACAAGGAGCTGCAGGTGGAGGCCATCCGCGCCCTTCGGCGTGAGATCTACATCCGCCCCAACGACGGCGAGCGCAAGGTAGTCGTTTTCCCCGACTGCGGACAGCTCAACGAGCGGGATCAGAACGTCCTTTTGAAAATCGTGGAAGAGGGCCCGCCCTATGCCGCCTTTCTCTTTTGCACAGAAGTAGCCGACCGGCTGCTCTCTACCATCCGCTCCCGCTGCGTGGAGCTGAAGCTGCCCCGACAGGGCGCAGAAGAGGAGCCCGATCTCACCTTGTGCCGCGTCTTTTCTACCGCCCGGCTCCTGCCGGTGGTGGAGACTCTGGTGGATCTTGAAAACCACAAGCTAAAACGCGAACAGCTCCAAAAGCTCCTTCGGGACACCTGGCGCATCAGCGCCGAGGCCATGCTGCTGCAGCGGGGAAAGCCCGCCGCCCAAGGGGCTTTAGGCGAGGGTGCCGCCCTGCTGGCAAAAACCCTCACGCCCCGGCAGCTGCAGCGTCTGACCGCAATTTTGGAACACTATACCGCTGAATGCAACTATAACGTCGGCGTGGGCCACGTCTTGGGCGCCATCGCCGCAGAATGGGAGAAAACCTTATGATTGATGTGATCTCTGTCCGCTTTCGCAGCGGATCGAAAACCTATTATTTTGACCCGAAAAACACGCTGGTGCGCACCGGCGACGACGTAATCGTGGAGACCAGTCAGGGTCTGGAGTTCGCCAAGTGCGTCTATGGCAACCACGCCGTGGAGGATACACAGGTCATTCAGCCCCTGCGCCCTCTGATCCGTGTGGCCACCGACAATGACCGCCGCACAGCTCAGTATAACCAAAAACGGGAAGAAGATGCCTTCGCCGTGTGCCAAAAGAAGATCGCCAACCACGGTCTGGAGATGAAGCTGGTGCGGGTGGAGTGCAGCTTTGACGGCAGCAAGATCCTCTTTTTCTTCACCGCCGACGGACGTGTGGACTTCCGTGAGCTGGTCAAGGATCTGGCCTCCGTGTTCCGCTCCCGCATTGAGCTGCGCCAGATCGGCGTGCGCGACGAGGCAAAAATGCTGGGCGGCCTCGGCATCTGCGGCCGGCCCTTCTGCTGCAGCCAGTTTATGGACGACTTCATGCCCGTGTCCATCAAGATGGCCAAGACCCAGAACCTGAGCCTGAACCCCACCAAGATCTCCGGCACCTGCGGCCGTCTCATGTGCTGCCTCAAGTATG
>JAHHSH010000011.1 GCA_020025345.1 Oscillospiraceae bacterium
GTCCATCAGGATGGCCTTGTCCACATCTCGCAGGTGTGCAACAAGTTCATTAAGCACCCCAGTGAAGTGGTGGCGGTGGGCGACATCGTCAAGGTAGTGGTGCTGGAAGTGGACGAGAAAAAGCACCGCATCGGCCTGAGTATGCGGCAGGTGCCGAAAGAATAAAGCAACAAAAAAGAGGGCTGCTGTGGGCAGTCCTCTTTTTTTGCCCGGAAATGCTACCTTTGTAGGAAAATCCAAACTGCCTTGTGGAAAACGGCGAAAGGGTGAAAACAGTATTGACGGGTAAACTGTACTATGCATATAATACAGTTACAGTGTATTAGTCGAGTAATACGGTTAGACAGGAGGTGCAGCTTTGCCGTGATTTCTTTTGAAGATTTTATCCCCGAGGAGGGGGTGCCCATCTATTGGCAGGTGGTGCGGCATATCAAGCGGGGCATTGTCTCCGGGCAGGTGGCCGACGGCGACGAAGTGCCCTCCCGGCGTGTGCTGTCGGCGCTGCTGGGCGTGAATCCCAACACGGCGCAAAAGGCCTATGCCATGCTGGAGGAGGAGGGACTGATGGTGTCCCACACCGGAGCGAAAAGTACCATGCACCTGACGGAAGAGCAAGTGCAGGCGGTGCGGGAGCAGCTGCTGGAGAGTGACGCCACGGCGGTGGTGACCTCGCTCAAGCAGATGGGCCTTTCCAAGGATGAGGCGCTGGCGCTCATTGAAAAATATTGGGAATGAGGTGGAGAATATGAAAAGAGTTGTGCCCATCATGGGCTTGTATGTCCGCAGCAGCATCTATCGAATTCTTGGCGTACTGGCGGCGATGATCGCCGTGGAGACAGCAGTATTTCACTATCAACTCCAAAGAGCGGCCGATGTGGCGAATCTGGAGCTGGATGGAACGGTGGATTACACGCTGGATGGAATCTGGAATCTGGGCCTGTGGCAGGTCTGTGCGGTGGCCTTTCTTGTGGTGACGGTGCTGCTGTGCCTGCCGGGATGCAGCTTTTCCGCCCGGACAGAGTACACGCTGGGGCGGCTCAGCTGCAATGAGAAGGAAATCTTTCTGGCACAGGCAACGGTAAATCTGCTGTTCTACCTCATCTTCTGGGGCGTGCAGGTGTTGGTGGTTTTCGGCCTTTGCCGTTACTATGCGTTCCGGATGCCGGAGGCGTGCACAGGGCAGACCGTGTTTCTGGCCTTTTACCGTAGCGACTACCTCCATTCCTTGCTGCCGCTGGCGGATTGGCTGCTGTGGCTGCGAAATCTCCTGCTGGTGCTGGCGCTGAGTGTCAGCGCGGCAGATTTCTCCCGGCGTCAGCGGCGCACACGGCGCATCATGGGCGTGGTGATTCCGCTCTCCTGCGTCGCAGCGCTGTTCTTCCGGTCCGGCGTGGGAAAAACAGGAAATGCGAGTTGGATGTCGCTGGTATCTGGCATCTGTCTGGCGGTGGTATTGATCCGACTTTTCTGTGCAGAGGAGGGGGAGCAGGATGCGTAAGTTTCTTTTGCGCCATACGCCCCCCGGTATCGAAATCGGCCGGGAACTGCGTATCTTCGGCTTAGGAGCGCTGCTGGCGGCGCTGTACAGCTGTTTCTTTTTCGGACGGTACAAGGACGCCTATGATCATCTCTTTTACTATGTGGGCAAGGAGCGGTATCTTGCAGACGGCGCCCAGATGGTGCCCTTCGGGGAGCTGCTGGGCACGTCCCTTGCCGGGTTTGTGGTTCTGGCGCTGGTGATGCTGTGCTTTGTCCTATACCACTATGCCTATTTCCGGCAGGGGAGCCGGAGCGTATATCTGATGAAGCGGCTGCCTCAAAGAGGGGAGTATCTCCGATGCATCTGGACGGTGCCGGTGCTGCTGGCGCTGGCGGCATTGCTGCTGGGGGTGCTCTTCGGCGGCATCTATCTGCTCTACTATCTTCACAGGACGCCGCAGGAATGTTTGCCGGAACAGATCTGGCAGGAAGCAGGGAGGGTTTTACTATGATTGAAGTGAAGCATGTGACCAAGGCTTATGGCGATAAGGTGGCGCTGCGGGATGTGTCCATTACCTTTCCACAGGGGGAGATTGTGGGCCTCTTCGGCGAGAACGGCGCCGGAAAGACCACGCTGATGAAGTCCATTTTAGGCTTCCAATCCTATGAGGGCACCATCACACTGGACGGCGCGCCCATCACGAAAAAGAACATTGAGCGCATCTCCTTTGCTACCAGTGAGCACTCCTTTTTCCCCAATCTCACGGCGAAGGCCCATGAGGAGTTCTATCGCGAGCACTTCCCGAACTTCATGGAAAAGCGCTTTGCCGGGCTGATGAAGTTCTTTTCCCTGCCTATGAATAAGGCGCTGCGCCACTTCTCTACTGGGCAGAAGAACCAGTTCGAGGTGATCCTTGCTCTCTCCCAGGGAGCGGACTATATCCTCATGGATGAGCCCTTTGCCGGGAACGACATCTTCAACCGGGAGGACTTTTACAAGGTGCTGCTGGGGATTCTGGAGCCCCATGAGACGGTGCTTTTGTCCACCCATCTCATTGAGGAGGTGTCGGACTTCGTGGGTCGTGTGATCCTGCTCCATGAAGGCGAGATAGCAGGGGATATGACCACGGCAGAGCTGGAGGAACAGGGCAAGACGGTCATGAGCTATATTAAGGAGACCTATCACTATCGCGCCGACCGTGTGAGCCGCGCACTGGACGAGATCACAGGGGAGGGATCGCTGTGAAAAGAATGGCGGCACTTTTGCTGACACTGACGCTGCTGGCTGTGGGCGGCAGTGTGCTGGTGGGCTTTACAGTGAATCGGCAGCGGGATCGGGTAACGGTGGAGGAGGAAACCCTCTATGGAGATCCTGCGGCGGCGCAGGGGCTTTGCATCCACAGTAAGGTACACGCCGGGCAGTATCTCTTTTGGGATACGTCCTTCCGGGTGGGGGAGGATGTCAGCACTTCCTTTCACTTTGATGGAGCGGGGCAGAACGTGGTGGGAGGATTTGGAGGGGAGGATTTTATGCTTTCCTCCGATTTGCAGACCCACGGCGGCATGTATGGCAGCCCGATGCTGGAAAGCACCACCGGAATAGAACGGGTCTATTGGGAACTGGCGCAGCAGATGGAAGTGGGAGAGGAAGAGACCTTGAACGTGGATCTGCGGACTTATTTTGATGTGTATCCTCTGTCTATGGAAATCCATCTGCCCGGCACGCTGTTTTTCGGCGGGGAAAGTCGGGACATCAGCTGCGATGCGGCGGCGGTCAGCGCCCACTTCCGGGAGTTTTTCGCCATCCCTATTACCGACCCGCTTCCGGCGAAAATACAGGTGGAGAGAGTAAGCGAAAACAGCTACAACGGCTCGCTACAGCACTCGGAGGAGTTTTACGACCCGGCGGCAGTCAGCACACATACCGACAGCCGGTGCTTTTTTGCCATAAAAAACCACACGCCGGCAGGAAATCCGGTGGATATGAGCCGGGTTCCCGGCGGCTATGGAATCTACAGTTTTGCCTATAAGAGAGTGACGAATTGGGACGGACACAGCGGCGGCTTTACAATACCCGCGGGCTACATCACCGGTGTGGACGCCCCGTCTCTGCGGATGGTTTTCCCGCTGGAGGAAACCACCGAGGTGCTGGCGCTGCAGGCCGACGGCTACAGCAACGAGCTGCAGATGGTGACACGGGAGCCGGACGGCACCTACTTTATCGTGATCGATATAGGCACCATGACGGTGCAGCAAAAGATTCCCCTTTTCGAGGAGGGGGCGGTGCAGATCTTCTCTCAGGGGAACACATGGGCTGTCGCCTGCGGAGACCGGCTTACCGCGCTGGACTGCAGCGAAACAGACAGCTATGTGCGGCTCTTCACAGTGCAAATGCCGGAGAGTATGTACAGTGAAATTCTTTGGGCAGAGGAAGACATGTATTTCCCAGCGAGCGAAAGTAGCTGGCGCGACATTCACTTGATGTATCACAATGGCAGACTGGCCTTCCTGACCAAGAGCAGACTGACGGGCAACGACGGGTATTTCCTGACTGTGATCGACCGGGAAGGCGTACAGTACTGTGGAAACCTCCAGAATAGCTTGCTGAGCTCCCCCTATCGGCAGGGGAGTCTCTGGTGCCAAACCTATGAGACAGAGCTGACTTGGGACTGAAAACATAAAAAGAGGACTGCTGACGGCAGTCCTCTTTTTTATGCGCCCTTGTACTTTTTCCGCGTGGCGAGACCGCCGCGGATGTGGCGCTGGGCCTTATTTTCCTCCAAGACTTCCTTGGCCTGCAGATAGAGGCTGCGATTATAGTAGGGCAGCCGCTCGGAGATGTCCTTATGTACCGTGGATTTGCTGATGCCGAACTTCTGGGCGGCATCCCGCACGGTGGTGCGGTTTTCGATGATGTAGGCGGCCAAATCGCAGGCCCGTTGTTCCATATTCCCTTTGATAGCTCACCACTCCCGACATTCAACTTGCAGTGGGAGTATATGCACCAAAAATGGAAAAAAGTACAAAGTGGTGAAAAAGGGAAAGCACAGCGCCGAAGGAGAGGAATTTGTTCGACGCTGTGCATGGTATGTGAAGTAGAAATGGTTCGCTTAGGAGATAAAGCCACCCTCCCGCAGCAGCGCTGCGGCGCGGTCTTGATTGGCTTCACTGATGAGAACCAGAGGGCCGGTGCAGCCCATAGCGGACTCGGCGTAGATGCCTTTGCCCCAGAGCAGATGCACGGCATCGTCAATATCCATGACCTCGATTCCGGGGATGCCGGCAGTACAGGGCTCCTTGGGGGGAGTCTTTACCTCTTGCGGCGCAGGGGCGGCGGAGGATTGGCGGCGCGCCTTTAAGATCTCCTGCAATCCGGCCTTATCCGCTTTAGCGAATTCCTGTGCAGCCACATGGAAGAGATTGCCGCGCACCAGCTCAGCGGCAAAGGTGAGGGCGTTGGCTACCAGCGGAGCACCGGAGGCGCGGGAGATGATGAGTACCAGCTTGTCATAGCCACGGCCAATGCCGGGGCCGTAGCCGTAGCCGGTGGACTCATAGCTGCCGCCGGTGGTGTAGGCACTGAGCATCTTCACCACGATATTGCCGGTGAGAGAATCGCAGACCATCACATCGGGAGTACCCTGCAGTACATCGTTGCCGCGCATGACAGCGCCGCCGTCAGCACGGGCAGATTCGGCAAAGCGAAAATCATAGCCGCCCTGCTGCAGTTGGCGCAGTGCCGTCTCACAGGCACGGGCGCCGTCTACGTTCATAATGCCTACGCTGGGGTTGGAAATGCCGCAGGCCTTGGCAGTGATAATACCGTAGAGGGCGTTGAGAATCATGCCCTCCACGCGGTCGGTGCTGGAAGTACCGGTGGTGGTGGCCAGATACATGGGCTTGCCACGGGCAGGCGTGATGACACGGCCCACGGTGGAAACCCCAATGGGGAAGGGGTAGTGCATGGTAACGGCACCGTCCACGTCGCCGTTCTCTAAGAGCTCTGCCATCTTTCGATGACCGGCTTCCTCATCTTCCACCACTACAGTGGTGACGCCGTCGGCGGTTTTGGTGCCAATATAGGTGACATCCACGCCCTGTCGAGCCGCCATACACGCGGCTTGCATGGAATTATCCTCTCCGTGCTCGCTGCCCATACCGGTTAGAGCGATCTTGGGCCGACGGCCCACAAAGCCGCTGCTCAGCTGGTCAGCCAGTTCGCGGAAGGTATCCGCGATAATCTTATTGATGTGCTCCATTTTATTCACCTGCCTGCGCTGCCAGAGAATCTGCGAAGCTGCGCATAGCCTCGGCAATCATGCCGCGGATCTGCGCTGCATCCACTGCGGGCGCTTCGCTCTCCTGACCGGGGTTAGCCTCCACGATGAAGGAGACACCGTCGAAGAGGTTGGTTAGACGACCCAAGAACAGAGAACCCTTGCCGATAATCATTACGCGCTTGATCTGTCCGGTGAGCAGCTCTTCCCGGGCAAAGCCCAGATAAGGAACGCCGGAGGGAATGTGGCCCTGGGTGGGAGCCCAACCGGGCAGACCGTGCTTGGCAGTAAAGTCTGCCAGCTCGGAGCGCTGGATCTCGCCGCGCTTGACAGCCAGAGCGCCGATCATCTTGTAGTTGGCCATGGGCACATCGCCGGCGCCGGCGGGCTTGGTGATGTCGGGGTTTTGCATCTCGGGGGAGAACTTATCCACATCGGTGATCTTCAAACCACCCCGCTCCAGAGGATCGGTGACAAGTGCGGTGATGACGGCTTGCGGTGCAGAGCCGGTACCTACGCTGTGGCGACCGAGCATATCCAAATTGATATAGGGGTTTACGCCGTCATCGCGGGTGATCACTACGGCGAAGCCTCCGATCATATCCTCCAGAATGGGGAGACCCTTTTTGACATGGTCTTTGCCGTTCATGCCCAGCTTGGCAGTGCAGCCGCCGGCAGTGACAACCACGGTGCGGTATGCGCCGCCTGCCACCAAAGCGGCGGCGTTGATCACAGCATGGGCGGGAGCGGCGCAGAAGCCGCGGCAGTCAGAGCCGGAGGCGTTGTTGAGACCGGCAATCTCGGCAGCAGCCTTGGCGAAGTTGCCGCCGCCGCGCTGGTTGATATCTCCGCAGGCCTCTTCGGCGCAGTCGATGACGTACTCCACCTCGTTCTTGTCAATGCCGGTGCAGTGGATCACGTTCAAAAGAGCCAGCACGGAGGATGCCTTGGACACCAGATTCTCATGCATCACATGGGCAGAGAGGTTAGTGTCGATGTCGTGGGCACGCTTGACGCAGCCTACCAGCTTACCCAGATGATAGAGAGGCTCGGCGTGCTCGTCACGGACGAGAGCCTCCAGATCCTCGTGGGAAACACCTTCGTGCAGACGAGCGGTAATCGTCTCGTCGATCACGGGGTTGGCGGAAAAGGCGGGGGTAACAGCGCTGACAAAATTGCTTTCCAGACGCACCAGATCAAAGACATCGCAGGCCTGCATCAGGAGCAGAAATTCGTCCTGAGGCATGATCTGACCGAACTTGCCGTAATGCTCATGGCAGTCACAGTCCTTGTCGTACCAAGGCTGGGGAATCTGAGAGAGCTCCTGGGGTGTCTTGTTGCCGATATAGACCTGATTGGGCCAGTAGTGCAGCGTCTCGTCGAAGCTGCGGATGTGGGAGGGAAGCTCCTTGAGGTAGTCGCTGTCGGGATTAACAATGCGTTCAGTGGTCTGAGTGGTGCCGTTATAGAGCACCATATCGGGTGTATGCGCCAGAACGTAACCGGCGCCGCGGATAACACTTTTCATATGTAAAAACCCTTCCTACAAGTTTTTATAGTCACTACCCGCAGAAGATCACCTGCGGGAGAGGGAAAACGAAAAAAACGGGACGGCTGTGCGCCGTCCCGTTTCGCAGTAAGCCTATCAGTCTTTGAAGGCGCAGAACTGATTGCGGATATCGCTCATTTCGCTGATGATGTCATCAACATCGAGGACCATTTCCATCATGCTGACCTGCTCGTCATAGACGGCTTCGTCAAACTCTGCCTTCACTTCCGGCTCACATACGTGATAAACCCTGAGTCCCAACGAGACTCCGGCCAAAGGACCTGCAAACGTGGGGTCACCATTCGTCACGGTTTCAGCGGCCAAGCCGGCTGCCTCACCTTCAGCGGCACCCAGCAGAACAACAATGTTCTCGGCACCGTACTGTTCGGTGAACTCCTTGACTCTCTTCTGGTTTTCCAGATCCATGGCACCTGCGGCCGTTCAGACGAAGCACTCGGTAGAGGAGAATACGACCTCGGCTCCGGCGGATTCGGCGCAGGCGGAGATGGCCATGCCGGGGATACCATCGCGGTCACCGATAACAATGGCCTTTTTGCCTTCGAGAATACTCATTTCTTTTCCTCCTTCCCTTCAGTCTTATAGAGCAACAGCGGGGCTGTTTCTATATATAGAGGTAAGCTTAGCAATACTTTTTGATCATGGCTTCCACGTTCTCAGGTGTGGCATCGTCCTTCACCAGAGACTCCACCATAGCGCCGTTCTGATAGATTGCGATGACGGGCAGGCCCATAACCTTCTGGCTGATGGCCAGACGGCGTGCCTTGGTGGTGTTCAGTGAGGTAAACTTCAGCTTGTCACCGTAGGTCTCGGCGAAAGCGTGAATATGAGGCATCAGGGCGGCGCAGGGGACGCAGCCGTCACCGAAGAAGTCCACCAAAACGGTGCCCTCGGCCTGCAGAACTTCTGCCTCGAATGTGGTCTTATCCAGATCGATCATGGTTGTAATCTTCCTTTCAAATGACATTTTACTGTTCCAGATAGCGCTCGGCCATGGTCGCGGCGATGGCGCCGTCCGCTGCGGCGGTAACTACCTGACGAAGGCTCTTTGCCCGGATATCTCCGGCGGCGAACACGCCGGGGATATTGGTGCGCATATCCACATCGGTAACGATGTAGCCGCGCTCCATCTCCACCTTTCCCTCGAAGAGAGCGGAGTTGGGATTGTAGCCAATGAAGCCGAAGAGCCCGAAGAGCCCGTCCTCCTCGTCGGCGTGGATCTCGGTGAGCTCACCGGTCTTTACGTTCTTCACCACAATGGTGTCCAGCAGCTCCTCACCGTCAGCTCGTACCACCACGCTGTCCCACAGGAAGTGGAGCTTCTCATTGGCGAAAGCCTTCTCTTGGATGGACTTGGCGGCACGCAGCTGGTCACGCCGGTGGATGATGGTGACCTTACGGGCGAACTTGCTCAGATATATGGCCTCCTCCACGGCGGAGTCACCGCCGCCCACCACGAACACCTCGAAATCCTCGAAGAAGTTAGCGTCACAGGTGGCGCAGAAGGAGATGCCCTTGCCTACGAATTTGCCTTCGTTCTCGCAGCCAATCGGCTTGGGGAAGGCGCCGGTGGCGATAATCACGGTTTTGGCGAGGTAGGTTCCCTTGTTGCCAATCAACTTCTTGATATCGCCCTCCAGCTCCACGCTCTTGATGACATCACTCTGACGCTGTGCGCCGAACTTCTCGGCCTGCTTGGTCATACGCGCCACCAGAGAAGGACCGGATTCGCCCTCTACCATGGCGCCGGGATAGTTTTCGATCTCCTCGGTAATGGCAATCTGGCCGCCGTCCTGTCCCTTTTCCAGAATCAGAACATCCAGACGGCTGCGCCCGGCGTAAATTCCGGCGGTAAGTCCGGCAGGTCCTGCACCCAGAACAATCAAATCATAAATCTTATCCATTGTGTCCCGTACCTCCGTCAGTCCGTAAAGACGGCGTTGCTCTCACCGGATACAGAGCGGTTGCCCTCCGTCAGGAGCTGCAGCGCGCCCATCACGATCTCGCGGCGGCGTGCCATCTCCTTTTCACGGGAGAGGTTGGGATCGCCGGTGGGGTAGGGAATGGCCTGCGCGCCGAAAATGCGGGCAGCGCCAACGGTTTTGGAAATGGGGGTAACTGTGCAGATATGGGTGGCAGGGATGCCAGCCTTCTCCAACTGCTTAACGATCGTTGCACCGCAACGTGTACAGGTACCTCAGGTGCTGGTCAGAATGACGCCGTGAACGCCGGCGGATACAAGCCGCCCTGCAATCTCCTGGCCCATTCTGGTGGCGTCGGCTACCGATGTGGAGTTACCGGTGGTGCTGCACAGAACCGGATACACGCTGCCGATGATGCCCTCTTTTTCCAGCATTTTCAACATATCGTAGGGAGCGACACGGTTGGGGTCTTCGTTAGCGTACACCGGATCGAAACCGGCGTGAACGGATTCCCACTGACCCGGTTCCAGACGCTCTGCATCGCCCAGCTCATAGGCTTTCCAGAACTTGGCGGTAGCAGCCACCATGTGGTCGGGGTTGCCCATGGGCACGATGCCGCCGCTGGTGCAAAGGGCAATCTTAGCCTTGCTCAGGTCGGCGATGGGTGCGGAGGGCTCGACTTTGTCGTAGGTGGAAATCTCCAGCTCCGTCTCGTAGGGCTGGCCGTTGATCTTGGCTAGCAGCATATCCACAGCGCGCTCGGCGCCGTTTTTCTCACAGAAGATGTTGACGCGCTGTCCTTTGGCGTAGTACTGCTCCGCCTTGGGGGAGCCCAGCTTCTCGCCGGAGAGCAGCTTCTTGGCGAAGTTTGCCATTAGGGGAACAGCCTTGCGGATACCGGCGGCGGATTTGCCGACTTTCAGGATGTAGACATCCTTCTTGTACATATCCACGGCGGGGTTTTCCTCGTAAAGGCCGGTGATGGCCTCCACGCCCATAGCCTTGGCGGTCTTGCAGACATCGCCGCAGGCAATGCCGAAGCGACCGGCGTTGAAGGCTGGGCCGGCAATCAGAATGTCGGGCTGATACTTCTCAATCTGCTGGCGCACAAAGGCTTCGCCTGTCTCCATATTTTCCGCGTAGAAGTTATCGCCGCACACGATGGTGGCTACGATTTCGGCTACATCCTTGAAGTGGGGGCCAAAGGTGTTGGCGGAGCCGTGCATACCCTCAAAAATCTGGGGCTCGGTATAGGCCATGTCTTCGCCGCCGATCTGGCCGAAGAACTGGTTGGTATAGAA
Organism: Oscillospiraceae bacterium; assembly: GCA_020025345.1. GTDB lineage: Bacteria > Bacillota > Clostridia > Oscillospirales > Oscillospiraceae > Vescimonas. The sequence goes on from JAHHSH010000011.1 coordinate 10,547, forward strand.
AAGGATTTTCTTCATGAATCGAACCTCCTTCATCAAATGGTTGTGGCGGACAGGTAGGTGTTGCCCTGCAGGTTATGTCCGCCCATGATTCCGTGGATTTCCACCAGCAGCGTACCATCAGACTTGATGGAGTCTACGTTGCCGCCGGTGACGCGCTCGATTTCCTTCAGCTCACCCAGAACACGATCCATCTTGGGCAGCAGAATGGTGGCGTTGGAGTTACCAGTGGAGATGATAGCGTTGGCCTCTGTGACCACATCGGGCAGAGACTCGGACATACCGTCCGTGCCGGCGTCCTCGTTGGTGATGATGACCGTCTTGACACCGTGCTGCTCCAGACCACGGCACACGTGCATGAGGTCGGTGGTGGGGTTGCCGAAGCCCTCCTGAGAGATGATGGCGGCATCAGCACCCAGCTCTTCGGTAGCGATACGCACGGTCATCATGATGTCGCGCTGTTTTTCCTTCAAGGTAACCATCAAGGGATTGAGGATAATACCCACAAAGTTCAGATCCTTGCCGTGATGCGCCCACAGAGCATTGATAACGGCATTGTTGAGATGGTGATAGGTAGTGGTTTTGGAGCCGGGAGACACACAGTTACCGCTGATGACAGCACCGTCGAAGAACTCCGTGGGGGAGACAACGGTGGGAACCAGCTGCTTGGCGTCGCGGCCATAAAAGTAGGTGTCATGCAGCAGACCCTGCGCCATGCAGTTGCACACATAGACAACCTTGGGCAGTTCGGGATACTGCGCGACCCGCTGGGCCAGCGTGGGCCAGCTGTAGATGGCGGACTCGTAGTCCGTGCAGGTAAGGCCAATCTCACCCAACCAACGTGCAGCTTTCAGTCCGGCCAGACGCACCACTTCTTCGTGCTCGTGGGGGTCTACATCTTCCCGCTTGGTCAGGTGAAGAACCACGTTGTTCAGCTTCGAGAACAGGGTGTACTGTGCGGCAGGGCCGCTCATATCAATGAGACCCTCCTGAAAACCTACAATGGGGCCGGTAGTGACCACGGCACAGCCTTTCAGGGCATATGTGATACCGTTGCCGCATACAGGTACTTCCGTACCAAATACGCCGGGGAAGATGTCTCCCTCCAGCTTTGCCCGGGGCTCGATTACGTCCTTGACCGGCAGAATTCGGCAGGAATCGCCGGGCTTGGCCAGATCTACCTTGACTGCCGTGATGCGGGGATCTTCCAAGATTAGATTCTTCAAGCCGGCCTCATCCACGGTCAAAACGCCGTCGATCAAGCTGTTTTTCTCACCCAGGACAACATCGCGAATTTGAATGCTTCTCAATTCAAGCTCCATAGCGCTACCTCCTGACAGCATATAGTTCATGCTGGTTTATCCAATTGCCATTATATCGTACCTGCAGAGAAAATCAATAGTTTAATACACAAAAAGCTAAAATATCTTGTACAAATATTGTAGTAGAAAATTGTATACAACACCGGAAAGAAAGAGAGCTCCCCGGTGGGGGGAGCTGCAACGAGAGCTTATGCGGAGAAAATACGCTCCACAAGGGAGCAGTCAATGAGCTGGTAGTCGTGCAGCAGCTTCTCGGACATGACGTTCTTATCCGGCAGAAGAAAGCTGTCCAGCCGGGACAGAGAATCAGAGAGAATCGTGCACTCTTCCATGTCAGGAGTGGATGCTTCGGCGGAGACCACCACGGTGCGATAGGGGGTTTCGTGGGGGCGGAGGCTGCCGTACAGAGGATGATTTTGCAGACGGTGTCCCACATAGACCAGATCGCGGACGCGGATGAGCAATTGACGATAGTTGTCCTCCGGATAGAAGCGGACTTCGCCGCAGTGGGCGAATTTCTCGGCGGCCATAGGATTATTGGTAAGAATGAGGAACATGGATAACGCTCCTTTCAAGGATAGAAAGACGCCCCAACGGTTTCCCGTTGGGGCTGTTTGGCGGGAGCATGTGGGAATCGAACCCACCCAGACAGCTCTTCACCGTCAACACTGGTTTTGAAGACCAGGAGGCACACCAGAACCCATCTGCTCCCATACTGGAGACAAGACAATAGTGTACCATAAAATTTAAAAAAAGCAAGAGAAATGTTCGAAAAAGTCGAATTAAAGTGTGCCAATCACCGTGCGGATGTCGTCTACTTTCTTGGTGATTTTGTTTTTGTCGAAGTATTCCAGAATGGCCAGCGCGTATTTTCGGGAAGTGGACAGCAGATCCCGATACTCGGCCAGAGTGAAGCTGGGGTGTTCAGCAAAGAAATCCCGGGTGAGGGTGCAGACCTCCTCGTAGACATCCTTGTGGTAGAAAAGCTGGGGAGTGAGCATCACTAACTCGCCGCAGGAGGCCAGGTTTTCCAGAACCTTCTTGCAGTCGTCTCGCTCGTTGGGCGAAAAGCCCTGATAGAGATCCTCTACAAAGGGCACTTCACGACCGGCAGCAGCATACTGCTGCAAGATCCGCTGACGCAAAAGATTTTGCTTTTTGGTCAGCACTACCCGGAAGTCGGGCAACGCATAGCGGCTGGCAATCTCCGTCACCGTGCCGCCTGCCACCATGGCACATAAAATAGCATCCGCGTCTTTCGCATCCGTCTTGCGAAAGGCTTTCTGCCGTACTTCGGCAATCTTCATGCCGGAGTGGAGTGGGTTGGCCTTGTGGTACTCTGCCAGTACAGTGATCACATCGTTACAGGCCTTGCGATAAAGGGAAGCGGCCAGATATCGCTGAGGCAGGATCTCCAGCACGTGTCCGCTGTTGACAAGGTCGGTCATGGCTGAGAGCATTTCCGCCTCGGTGCAGTTTCTCTTTTGTGCCAGTTGTTGCAGAGAGGGAAGGGCAAAGCCGTATTCCTCCACCGACTGTACCAGCAGTTGATCGTCCGATCCGTTTTCGCGAATCTGTAGTACCTGCAACACATCCTGTTGGTAACGCTTGTGTCGTACAGGACAGTCATCCAGAATGATTCCGCCGCCGATAGTCTCCAACGGAGAGAAAAAGCGGATCACAAAACGGTCACCTCGTTTGGCGCAGAGGGGTTCGGTCATACGAAGCTGGGCGTAGCAGGACTGTCCCGGCTCCAGTGCGTCTCGATCCAATAGTACTGCCTTGCACAGAAGGGTTCGGGCACCGTGATAGAAGTGGACGGGGGAGCCGGTGCGGATGGTGCGGCCGGAGTGCTTGAGGTTGGTGAGTTTGACATCCAGCATCAAGGTCTCACGCAGGCTGCCGGGCTTACTGAGCACATCGCCTCGCTGCAGCTGGGTCTTGTGGAGACCTGCCAGATTGACAGCTGCTCGCTGACCGGCGCAGGCGCGGGGGACGGAGTTGTTGTGGACTTGCAGTGTGCGAACCTTGGCTGTTTCGCCGGAGGGCATTACCTCCACGGTGTCGCCCACGGAGAGGTTTCCCTCAATCATAGTGCCGGTGACAACGGTGCCGAATCCATCCTTGGAAAAGACACGATCCACGGGAAGGCGGAAGGGGATCTGCTCGTTGCGGACAGCTACCTGTGCCACCTGCTGCCGTAGTATTTCCCGCAGTTCCTCAATACCTTCGCCGGTGTAGGAGGAGACAGCCACTACAGGCTTGCCCTCCAAGAAGGTGTTGGCTACGTGATCGGCTACATCCTCCCGGATGATGTCTACCCAGTCCGGTTCTACCATGTCGGTCTTGGTGATGACCACCACACCATCCCGGATACCCAATAGGGAGAGAATGTCCAAGTGCTCCACGGTCTGGGGCATGAAACCCTCGTCAGCGGCGACTACCAGCATGGCAAGGTCGATGCCGCCGGCACCGGAGAGCATATTTTTGATGAATTTTTCGTGACCGGGTACATCGATAATGCCAGCTTGGGTATGGTCGGGAAACTCGATGTGGGCAAAGCCAAGATCAATGGTGATGCCTCGCTTTTTTTCCTCACAGAGCCGGTCTGTCTCCAGACCGGTCAGGGCCTTGATGAGCATAGTCTTACCGTGGTCTACATGACCGGCAGTACCGATGATAACGTGTTTCATGTTACGACCTCCACTACTGTACGGACAATATACGGGAAATCCTCAGGAAATAGGGTACGAAGATCCAACAGGTACTGTTCTGCGCTGATGCGACCGACAATGGGCAGCGCCCGCTGCCGCAGGGCGGCCTCCAATGCGTTGGGGGTGATTCCTGCCGGAGTGAGTGCCACGGCGTAAGTGGGCAAAAGCTGGTTGGGGACGGAGCCGCCTCCCACTGGGGCGGACTGGGCGACGACCTGCGCCGGGATACCCTGCTCAGTAAACATATGGCAGAGGGTGTCGGCTTTGGCCTGCAGCATCGCCGGCGTGGCGGCGAGCATGGAGAGGGTAGGGATCTCACGCTCCGCCTGTTCTATGTCCAAATAAGCGTGCAGGGTTGCCTGCAGCGCCGCCAGTGTCATTTTGTCCACCCGGATGGCGCGGGCCAGCGGATGGCGCTTCATCTGTGCAATGTAGTCCTTTTTACCGACGATGATGCCGGCCTGCGGTCCACCCAAGAGCTTGTCGCCGCTGAAGCAGATCACATCCACACCGGCGCGGACGCTGTGCTGCACCGTGGGTTCGTCATGGATACCATAGTGCTCCAAATCTACGAGGGAGCCGCTGCCCAGATCCTCTACCACGGGAAGCCCCGTTTTCTGTCCCAATGCCACCATGTCGCTGAGAGACAGGGACTCAGTGAAGCCTACGATGCGGTAGTTGCTGGTATGCACTTTCAAAAGAGCACGGGTGTTCTCATTAATAGCTCGTTCGTAGTCGTATAAGTGTGTCTTGTTGGTGGTGCCTACCTCCTGCAGATGGCAGCCGCAAAGCTCCATAATGTCAGGGACACGGAACGAACCACCGATTTCTACCAATTCGCCGCGGGAGGTAATGACTTCACCGCCCTGCCCCAGCGTACTGAGAATGAGCATCACAGCAGCAGCGTTGTTGTTGACTACCATGGCATCTTCTGCACCGGTGAGACGACATAGAAGCTGTGACACATGGTCGTGACGCGAGCCACGGCAGCCGGCTTCTACCTGATACTCCAGCGTGGAGTAGCCCCGGGCGATCTCGCTGACGGCGTCTGCTGCCGGTTTAGAAAGGCAGCCTCGTCCCAGGTTGGTATGGAGGATTACACCGGTGCCGTTGATGACCGGACGCAGGGAGGGAACAGCGTCGCGCTGTGCTCTCGCGACTACTTGGCGGCACAGTTCCTCCATAGAGGGGACGGCGCTGCAAGTATCTTGCAGGATTGCTTGGCGCAGTGCATCCAGTGTTTGCCGAATCCACTCCGTAACGGCGGTAGTGGAATGCTGTTCCTGCAATGTGGCAATACAGTCCATGTGGAAAAATTCAGTAACTTTTGGGATTTGACGCAGCAGCTCTTTCATGAGATGAGGCCCTCCTTGGTGAGGTTATAGTTCGTAAACATAGCGATAAAGAAAATGTCTGTAAGCACCGGTAGCGCAGCTCGCTCTGCGGCGAGATAAATAGACAGCTTAAACGGGACAAGAGAAACGCACAGCAGGAGCCGAATATAGCATCTATTTTACACGGCCTTTTCTCTTGTGCCACAAGGTTTTGCGCTTATTTGCGTTGATAAAGTCAATTTTAGCATACCAATATAGCAAAAACAACCCTGGGAAGAACAGAGTAAAATAAAAAATACAATTGCGTGATAGAAAAAAGTATGTATAATGGAAAGGGATATGATGTAGTACAGTGAATTTAAATTTGCAAAGGAGCGATCATATGAATTTACAGAAAATAGTAGAGCACTTGGGACAGATTGTGCCGTTGGAGAAGTGCGATGCGGGGGAATTCGCCCATTGTAAGGTGAAGATGATGCACAGCACGCTCTCTTGCTATAGCTTGGAGGACTGGGGTACTGTGTCCGTGCTGGAGGCTAAAGGCATGGGCGGATTGATGCAGCGCAGTTTGCTGGTGATCAATTCCTTGCATAAAGATATTCCTGTCTTTACGGTGCAGTACATGGCTCTGTGGGGGCGGCATTTGCTGGAGATCAATGTTCTGGACATTATGAAGGACAAAACGAATACGGCACATTTTGCAGGACTGCAGGGACTGTTTGAGGCACCGGGACTGAAGAAACAGGAGATGCCTGAGGAGTGGTATACCTCCATGCAGATGCCGGGCAGCGGCAGAAAAAAAGGAAGCGCTGCGGCGATGGAGCAGTGTATAGAGTCTATGGTGACTGCTTTTGTGAAGGCAGCAAAGAAAGTGCGGCTTACCAGTGCAGTTGAGAGCCGGTTGCAACGTCAGCGGCGCATGATGGAGCAGCTCTACGATCATGGTGGATTTTCCTATGATGCTTATCGCGTCTGCATGAAGCAGGCCAAGACCGAGGAGATGTTCAATCGATGGGTTTTCTGCGTAGAAGCCCCAGAGAACGAAAAATCAATTGAGCCACCGTCTGAGCGCGAGACGGAAAACGGTTAAGATGGTAAAAAGGGGACGCCTTTTATGCGTCCTCTTTTTGCGACATAAGAGTTGATATATAAACAATTAAACATATTTTTTTGAAAAAATGTATAGATTTTATTGGTAAATTAATGTATAATGAAAATAGGTATAAATATATGAAATATAATTTTGTGAAAAAAGCTGAGGGAGATTGGTGAATGGAAAAGCAAAAACCCCAGGATATAGTTTATGAGTATATTAAAGGCCAGATTGCCAGTAAGGCGATGTTCCCGGGCAATCGAATCATAGAGGATGACATCGTTAAAGAAACGGGCGTCAGCCGCACGTCGATTCGTCCGGCACTGATGCGACTAAAATATGAGGGAATGGTGGAGATGGTTCCCCACCGTGGCACGTTTGTGGCAAAACCCAGTGAGGCAGATCTGCGTCAGGTGTATCGGATGCGGCGTGTGCTGGAGAGCGGTGCGTTGGAGGAGGCCATCGAAAAGCGCACGGAGAAGCATCTGCGGGCGTTGGAAGAAAACCTGAAGGCGCAAGAGTTGCTCAGTGAAAACTACAGCCGTCAGGCGTATGTGGAGCTGAATCACCAGTTTCACTGGATCATCGTGGAAGCCACAGATAATATTTATTATGAAAAGTATCTTAACGAGATCTACAACCGGGCTGGCACATTTTTGATTTTCTATGACAGCTCCGTTGAAAATAATTCCATGACAAGTCACCGCAAAATCTATGAAGCGCTGCGTGACAGGGATTTGCAAAAGGGCCTTGAGGGAATCGAGGAAGATATTGAAATAGCGCTGGCAGATTTGGCGAGAGCAGATTTGCGGAGTTGATACATGGCCGTTAGACCCTTATGCTGGCGATTGCTTCTTTTGAAAAGCGGGCATTTGTACATAGAGAATGGTGGCAAACATGATAGCACAGCCGGTCCATTCTCTGGGGGTGAGTGTTTCATGAAGAATGAGCACACCGCCGATAGAACTAAAGACGGCCTCCATACTCATGAGGAGTGCAGCCATTGAGGCTGAGGTGAAGCGCTGGGCATAGATTTGGATCGTGTAGGTGACACCTACGCCCAACACGCCGGCAAACAGGAGCGGCAATAGGCAGGCGGATAGATCTTGCCACATCATAGTTTCGGTGGCGAGTCCGATGATACCGGACAGTGTACCGGTAAAGAGAAACTCCACGATGATAAAACGCAGACCGTCGACATGGATGGAGTAGTGACTCCACAGAAGAATGTGGGAGGCAAAGCAGATAGTGCTTCCTACAACAGCTAAATCACCGGGACTCATCGTAGAGGAGTCTGCCATACAGAGAAGATAGAGTCCTACCATCGCCATAGCGATCCCAACCCAGATGCGGTGGGAAGCCTTTTTTCGGAAAATGAGAAAATCCAACAGGGGAACAATGGCAATATAGGCCGAAGAGATAAAACCGGCCCGCGCTGCATCGGTAGTGTGCAATCCGATTTGCACCAGGACGGCTCCGCCCCAGTTACAGAGGCTGGCAGTCAGAGCGGCTGCGAAAAAGCGCTTTCCGTGCCATTGCTTGATCCCGGCGGAAACAGTGAGAGATTCTGCCAAACTGCTGTGTTTTTTGAGATAGAGAAACAGGGGAAGCAGAGATAAAACACCGATATAATAGCGCAAAGAAATAAAAGTGAAGGCACCCATATGTGATGAGGCCTGCTTTTGAAAGATAAAATTCATACCCCAGAGTGCGGCGCATAGCAGCAGTGCTGCGTTTGCCAGGAGTTCTTTTCGACGCAAAAAAATCAACCCTTTCAGATGCCGGATTAGCCGTACTAAAAATTTTGACAGATAGGGAAAACTTGCAATTTACGTTAGGGCTTCCTAATGGGATACAGATTGAGAATGTGTAAACAGAGGTATAAAGGATGAAAAAGGAAAAACCAGTAGATGTGGTTTATAACTATATAAAAAACCAAATTGTTACAAAGGCGATGTATCCAGGAACCCGAATTGTGGAAGAGGATATTGTTAATGAAATCGGTGTTAGCCGCACACCTGTTCGCACAGCCCTTTTGCGTCTGAGCTATGAGGGATTGGTAGAACAGCAGCCAAACCGAGGAGCTGTGGTAGCAAAACCATCGGAAGAGGACTTATATCAGGCTTATGAGGTGCGTTTTGCGTTGGAAAAGGAAGCCTTTCGTCTGGCGATTCACCGCCGCACAGAGGAAGATCTGCAGATGATGGAGGAGAACCTAAAGAAACAAGAAGCGCTACTGCAGAACTTTAATATAACAGAATATGTGGCGGTGAATAGAGAATTTCACAGTATTATCGCCAAGGCAGCTAAGAATTGCTATTATGAAAAATTCCTCAATGAGATTTACAACAAAGTGAGTACCTATCTGTTGTTCTGGGATACATCCGTAAGTAATTCCATCTCGCTGGAAGCGCACCGCCGTATCTATGAGGCGATGCGGGACAGAGACGAAGGCAGAGGAATAAAGGCGCTGATGGAGGACGTCGGCCAGTCAGAAGATGTTGTGAGCCGGAAACATATGGATTGAGACATCCTTTAATAGAATATATGCAGGATAAAAGAAAAGAGAGTTGCACGGATCCGTGCAACTCTCTTTTTTCGCATTTTAAGAAAAGAAGTCGGATCCCGATGTTTTATTGAGATTATTCGTACAGATTAAGAATCGACCAGCTCATGGCCATATGACCGATCATAGAATTAAAATCGAAAACGGGGATATCCAATTCCTGGCGGATGCGACGGGCGAAGGGAGGCAGATCTGTACACTCCAAAACAATGGCACCGATCTCAGGATGTTCTTGGATGCTGCGCCGAGCTACAGATAAAATCTCCTCGGTTACTTTTTCCATATCGAAAGGTGCATCGGGATTGTCGAAAATTTTGCTCCACTCCTTGGCGTTTTCCAAACCAAGGACAAAGACATTCATATCATCGGTGACACCGCAGTTGTGCAGATGCTCCCGAGTCAGAAGTGTACCATTGGCGGTAATAACACCTACCGCACGATTTTGGCCTACCAGGGCCTGCACAAAAGGAATTTGAAGCAGAGAGGAAGTAAATACGGGAACATTGACAGCGTCGGCCAATGCTTTTTGGAAAATAGCGTTAAAACCACAACTGGTTGCAATGGCTTGAATACCATCCTCTTCCACCAAACGGCGGGAAATGTCGATCATATCTGCCAACAGCTTCTGGCTGGGGTGCACGATCACTGTTTCTGTGTTAGCACCTTTTACTTCCACGAGTTTTACGGGGAAAGGGTAGGATGCGGGATTAGTGCTGTTCCCTGGCAGCGTCTCTAATTGCAGCAGACCTTGAGGAACGTGGCCGGATTCCCAGCGTAAAATTGCGATTTTCGGCTTGTTCATATGAGTCCTTCCTCCATTTCGTTTATATAGTGAGTAGGCAAAGTGCACTACAAATATATGGAGATGGGTGAGAAATGCTCTTGTATTTTCATCATGCGTCATATTTCGCTTAAAGTCAACACAGAAACAAGTTATTGTGACAAGATTGTATACAATGACGGAAAAAACGGATTTTCTTTGCATTACTAGACAAATTTTGTGATAATTGCTCAAAACGTATTGACAACGAAGACTGGATTGTATACAATTGCGAGCATAAACAGAACAACTAATTTATGTATTACTTACAAAAAAGGAGAGAAACAAAATGGTAATTGGCGTTTTAAAGGAAATCAAGCCCAATGAGTATCGCGTAGCTGCTGTTCCTGCAACAGTTAAGGAACTGATTCGCCATGGACACACGGTATACGTGGAGACTGGCGCCGGTGTGGGCAGCGGTTTTAGTGATGCCGAGTATGAAGCTGTCGGCGCAGTAATTGCCAATACTGATACTGTTTGGGAGAAGGCGGACTTGTACTATAAGGTTAAGGAACTGTTCCCTGAGGAGTTTAAGTGGATGAGAGAGGACAAGATTCTCTTCACCTATATTCACTCCAATGCTCATCCTGAAGAGACGGACGTACTGCTGAATAGCCACGTTTCTGCGGTTGCTTACGAGGATGTGCAGGATGAGAACGGTCGTTTCCCTCTGCTGCGGCCCATGAGTGAGCTGGCCGGTAAGGGCGGCTTCTTGGCAGCGCTGCACTATGCACAGGCAGTTAACGGTGGTCCCGGTAAGCTGCTGGCTAATGTGTGCGGCGTGGAAACCCCTATTTTTACCATGCTGGGCTGCGGCAATGTAGGCTTGGGTGCTGCGGAACTGGCTGCCGCCTTGGGCAATGAGGTTCGTATTCTGGATGTCAACATGAACACCATGCTGGAGGCCAAGAAAACCATGCCCAATAACGTGACCTTCATGATCTCCAACCGTGCCAATCTGGAAAAGTGCCTGCGCGAAACGGATGTACTCATCAACGGCATCCAGTGGGCAAAAGATCGCAAGGATCACATTGTGTATCGTGAGGATCTGAAGCTGATGAAGCCCGGTGCACTGGTGATTGATGTGGCCTGTGATGACAATGGTGCGGTGGAAACCTGCCGCTCTACGACCCATGATGATCCTGTCTACTTTGAAGAGGGGATTATGCACTACTGTGTGGACAATATTCCCTCTGCTTTTTCCCAGACTGCTTCTGTAACGCTGGCTAATGCAACACTTCCCTATGCGCTGCAGATGGCGGATAAGGGATTCAAAAAGGCCATTGAGGACAACCGACTGCTCCGTCTGGGCATGACCTGCTATGGCGGTAAGCTGACACTGAAGGAGACAGCTTTGAAGCAGAATCGTGAGTGGACTGATGCAGACGAATTGATCAAGACGTGGTAAACGTTCCTTTTCCCAGAGATAAGACTCAAATTTGGTAAAGCTCTGACTTCCCGCCGGCGCGAAAAATCGCTGCGAAGCGGCGGGAGGTCGGAACTTGGCAACCATTTACGACGATCATATATTTTATCGTAAGCGCAGAAAGACAACCATTTACGACTATCATACATCTTATCGCAAGCGCAGAAAGACAACCATTTATAGCCCTGACATATTTTGAGGAGGTAAATCATGGATCATTATGGTATCCTATCCTTGGCACCTGCTTTGGTAGCAGTTGTTTTGGCTTTTATTACGAAGGAAGCTCTGTTTTCTATCCTGGTTGGTGTGCTGGTTGGTGTGCTGATCACTGGACAGAATTTGCTGTTTGGTTTTTCCGGTATTATTCAGAGTGCTCTGGGTAATGCGGATTTCATCTGGGTTGTTGCCATCGAAGTGTTCATCGGTATCATGGTGGCTTTCTTTCAAAAGTCCGGTGCCATTGATGCTGTTGCAAGCAAATTAAATGAAAAGCTGCATATCACGGCCAAGCTGGCACAGATTCTGGCCGCTGCATTGGGACTGTTTGTCTGGTTCTCCGACTACTTCTCCCCGTTGTTTGTTGGTAACGTGATGCGTCCTATCACCGATAAAGCTAAGGTTTCTCGTGAGAAGCTGGCTTGGCTGTGCGACTGCACGTCCGCACCTGTCTGCATTACACTGCCCTTCACTGCTTGGGGCGTGTACACTGCCGGTTTGCTGGTTGGTATCGGTACTTTTACTGATGCTGCTATGGGCCAGAATGCAGTTATCCACTCCATTCCTTTCCAGCTGTACGGTGTTCTGACCATCGTGATGGTTCTTCTGGTAGTCTTGGGATTCCTGCCTGACTTCGGTCCCATGAAGAAGGCTGAGGAGCGTGCCCGCACTACTGGTCAGGTTTACGCTGAGGGAGATACCCCTATGCTGTCCCGGGAGCTGGATAACATCAAGCCGACCAAGGAAGGCTGGAAGCCCAGCATTATCCTGCACTTTGCTATCCCTGCGATTATCGTGATTGCCGTGACCATCGGAACCTATGTGGTTATGGGTGCTGCTAAGACTCTGGAAGCATTCATCGTTGCGGTTGCTTATCAGGCAGTTCTGCTGCTGTGCCAGCGCGCTTTCACTGTCCGTGAGATGATTTCTACCGCTACAGAGGGCATCAAGTCCGTGACTAGCGCAATTTTGATTCTGTCGTTGGCTTACTGCTTGAATGCTATTTCTAAGCAGTTGGGTACTTCTCTGTACGTTGTCAGCATCACTGAGTCTTGGATTACTCCTGTGACCCTGCTGGCTCTGACCTTCGCTATCTCTGCATTTATGTCCTTCTTCACCGGTACTTCCTGGGGCGTTTATGCTATCATGGTTCCCATCGTAATTCCTCTGGCATTCAGCATCACTGGCGGCGAGGCTACCAATTTGGTATATGCCACCGTTGCTGCTGTAATGGGCGGTGGCTGCTTCGGCGACCATTGCTCCCCTCTGTCCGATACGACCATCCTGTCTTCTCTGGGCTCTGGCTCCGACCATGTAGCTCACGTTAAGACCCAGCTGCCTTATGCAATGACCGTGGCAGCGCTTACATGCATTGGCTATATCATTATTGGTATGTGCCTGTAAGCTACGATTTGCGCGTGCTTATTACATGTATGATAAAGGATTAGTAATAGGGTGAAGCTGCAGTCTGTTAGGATGGCAGACCCTCGCTAAACTAAGAATAGCCGCCTTGATGTTATTTCGGCATCGGGCGGCTATTTTCGCTCCAGAGGTGGATACATATATTAAAAAGAGGTGGGACTCTATGCAACAAATGCCCAGTATATTCAACGACGTTCTCTCTCCTGTTACACCCGGGCCATCTTCGTCCAATACCTGTGGCCCACATCGTATTGCCACATTGGCTCGATGTTTACTGGGGGAAAAAGTGGAGCATTTGACCATTCGCATGGCGGCAGACGGTGGATATCGTGATACCTTTTACAGTATGCACAGCGACGCTGCTTTTTTAGTGGGACTCATGGGCAAAGAATTGCACACGGAGCACTTGCGTCGTGCCTATCAGGATGCAGAGATGGCGGGATTGACGTGGGAGTTCAAGTTCGTGGATGATTTGCCCTTACAGCCTTCGGAATTGGCGGAGCTTTATTTGAAGGGCGCTACCCGCAGTATCCGGCTTACCGGTATATCGCTGGGCGGTGGTGAAATTGAGATTACAGAGCTTAATGGACAGCGTGTCTCGCTGCAGGGGAAAATGCCGTGCCTTGTTTCCTTCCTGCCTGACGGCACAGTGTGCGTTACGGGGGATGAGACCAAAACGGCAGGGAGGGTTGTCTATCTGCCTGCGATTTACCCTTTTATTCCGCAGGGGAAAGAGACGCCCTTTCACAATGCCGAAGAGATGCTTGCTTATGCCTGCCGAACAGGAAAACCTCTTTGGAAAATCGCCTTTGAGTACGAATCCGTGCTTACCGGTGCAGACGAGATGCAACTGCGCGCCTATGCTGCCCAATTGCGGAAGTTCTGCCGCCAAGCGGCAGAACGGGGCAGAGAGCCGGGGAACAGCTTTGTAGGCATTACAGTGCCTAAGGCGCCCGCCTACTGTGCAGCACTGGAGCAGGGAAAACTCATTTCTCTGGGGGCTGCGGATTTGGGCTGCCTTGACGCTATGAGCATTATGGAATATAGCAACGGTAACGGAACCATTGTCTGTATGCCTACCGGTGGAGCCTCCGGCATCATTCCGGCAGCCATTGATCGCGTAGGTGAGGCGATGGGGAAGAGCGAGGAGGAGATGGCCAATGCCTTGATGGTAGCGGGACTCATCGGTGTATTCTATTATGAAACCCACTATACCGGTGCTATTGGCTGTCAGGCGGAGATCGGGGTGGCTATCTCTATGGCTGCTGCGGGGGTAGCCAGTATGCTGACAGATGACCCGAATGTTATCGAGGCGGCTGCCTCCATGGGCGGACAGAGTGTGATGGGACTTTTATGCAATCCGGTGGAGGGCTATGTGCAGGTGCCCTGCATTGTACGCAATATGGCTGCCGTGCCTATTGCCATCACTTGTGCCAATGCCGCTGTAGGTGGGATGGATCATGTGGTGCCGTTGGATGACGTAGTGCAGTTGATGCTGGAGGTAGGGAAGAAGATTCGACCCTGTAATCGGGCGGGCACATATCACCCGGCCAAGAAGAAAGAGGATACTCATGCGTAACGCAGTAGAGCTGCGCAAAGAGGTAGAGCGTCTATTATTGGCGGCGGGCGCGGCACAGGTAGGTGTGGCGGATTTGCGAAATGTGCCGGGCGCGGTGATGCCGACAGGAATCTGCGCGTTGGTGGCGCTGCCACCGGAAATTGTGAAGCCGCTGGTGAATCATCCCACCCATGCCTACTATAATAGCTATCATCGGATCAATGCACAGATGCAGAAGATGATGGAGGAGATAGCTGCCTTTTTACGCGAGCGTGACTATCGAGCGATTGCCAATACAGAGGAGAATCTGCCGATAGATGAGGCGGATTGTTCACCTTTGCCCCATAAAACAGTAGCCTGCAGAGCAGGGCTCGGTTGGATCGGGAAGAACAACCTGCTGACTACGGAATCTTTTGGTAATGCAGTGCGGCTGTGCGTAGTGGTGACAGATGCACCGTTGCCTACCGATGAGGCTGTCACGGATAGCCGCTGCGGCACGTGCAGCCGGTGTGTGGAGGAGTGTCCGGCGCAGGCGTTGTACGGAACGCTTTGGAGGGCAGGAATTCCCCGGGAGGAGATGGTTGATCGGTCTTTGTGTGAGAGAATACAAAAGGAACGATCCATCAAATTTATCAATGTGCCAATCGCCATCTGTGGCCGATGCTTCGCCGTATGCCCCTATACGCAGAGATATATTGCGCGGGAGATAGGAAAATGAGATTTGAAATAGCAGTCCGGTAGATGTACGGATGATGGAAAGGGCAGGGAACTCCTATAGCATATGGCAGTATCGAATGAGAATCTTAGGCTTATGGAATCTACAAAGTGAAGGGAGTCGGATGGAAAAGCCATGTGGCTATCACACTTTTTTACAACTTTACAACTGCGCATACAAAAGCCCGGTTCAGTATAAGGCTGAACCGGGCTTTTGTAGTTGCTATGGATGCCATTGCCGACGTTTGCTGGAGCGGCACACAGCAGGGAATGGTGCTTTCTTAGGAAAGCGGTTCCGACTTTTCGGAGGAAGCCTTGCCGGGGAGATGGAACTTCTGAATGATGCCGATCAACTGACCGGAGAGAATCACGGTAAGCAGAGAGTAAACCATGCGCCGAGCCGAGATATAGCTCAAAGACAGAGCCAGCACCACCAGATCGCTGATAAGATAGATCCACTGGATGGGCAGAGGTGTGATCTTGGCAAGACTCATGGCCAGCGCATCATCACCGCTGGGAGCGCCGCCAATGCGGACACACAAACCGGCGCCTACACCGACAAAGATAGCGCCCAGAATGGTGGCAACCAACGGCATATCAGCGATTTGCGGATATACCGGCGGGAACTGCTCAAAAATCCAGTAGGAGACGGAGAAGCCGGCCGTGGCCACGCCGGAGTAGATGATGAACTTTCGCCCCAGTGTCCGCCAGCCTAAAATATAGCACAAAAGACTCATAACAAAGCTGGAAAGGGCGGGGGAGATGCGGAACCAATATTCCAGCAGCAGCGTCATACCCAGTACGCCGCCCTCGGTGACACCGGAGAGGGAGTGGATGTTGTAGATGCCGAAAGAGAGAACGGCACTGCCCAACAGAGCCACCAGACAGGAGCGCAGAGAGATTCCCTCCAGCACCTTGCCGGACAACTGACGTAATTTGGAAATGTTGCGGGAAATCATTTTAATCGGAATCCTTTCTGTTTACGATACTATTGTTGTATATTCAGTATAAACTCTGGTATAATACCAGAGTCAAGGGAAGGAGGGTAAAAAATGCGAAAATATTTTCGAATCGGCGAAATATCCCGGTTATACCACATTGGTGTGGACTCTCTGCGTTATTACGAGGAGTTGGGACTCATCCATCCCCATCGGGGAGAGAGCGGCTACCGAATGTACAGTATGGAGGATATCTGGCGTTTGAACGTGATCCGTGAGCTGCGTGAGCTGGGTTTCCCTATGGAGCGGATCCGGCAATATCTGGATTGCCACACGGTGGACACCACGCTGGATCTTTTGCGGGAGGAGCAGGCCATGCTGCAGCAGAAGCTGGAGCAACTTCAAAAAACGCAGATGAACGTGGCGCGGCGGATGGAGATCCTCCGACAGGCACAAGAGCGCCCTCTGGAGCATATTGCGGTGGAACAATATGAGCAGCGCCGCTTTTATTCGATCCATGAGGGGTATTCTGAGGAACACGAGATGGATGTGCTCATCAAGCGTCTTGTGAATATGGATCAAGAGCACTTCTATGTGATTGGCAATAATCAGATCGGTACGCTGATTTCGCGGAGTACGGCGGAGCGAACAGGGAAGCTGCAGTATGAGGCGGTTTTCCTCATGGATGAGGGCGGCTCCGGTATTTTGCCCGGCGGTACATATTTGACCGTCAGCTATCAGGGCCCCTACGAGCAGAGCGAAATATGGGCACAGCGCCTGCTGGACTATGCCAGGGAAAATGGCTGGACACCGGTGGGGGACATTCTGGAGGTGCTGTGGGTGGATATTCACACCACGGAGCGGGTAGAGGAGCACATTACCGAACTGCAGCTTCGCGTAGAGCGATCCTAAGAAAAAGGAGACCGACGTTACGGCGTCGGTCTCCTTTTATATTGTGTGGGCGTTTTAACGGATCACCAGGGCATTTTGTCGGGCATACCGGCGGAAGATAATGGCGAAGGCCACGATCTGGAGCAGGAAGGTAATCAGCCACGACAGAGGATAGGTGAGATAGAGGGACTGCGGAGAGTGGAAGGCAGGCAGGCGGAATACAGTGACGATCCACAGGATGCGCAGGCCGCACACGCCCAGAATACACAGAAACATGGGTGTGATGGAGGAACCGATGCCGCGCAGCATACCGGTGGCCACATCCATAAGGCCACAGAGGAAGTAAGGCAGACACACATAGGCCAGACGGATCATGCCGTAGTCGATGGCTGTGGTGGAGTCGGTGATGTAGATACGCAGCAGCCACGGGCCGAAGAACCATACGGCAAAGCCCGCCACAAGGCCGGTAACAGTGACGCAGATCAGGCACAAACGTGAGATTTGTTTTACACGCTGGAATTTGCCGGCGGCAGCATTTTGCGCCGTGTAGTTGACAGCGGTCTGGGAGAAAGCATCCAATGTGGCGTAGACAAAGCAATCAATATTGCCGGCAGCTGCGTTGGCGGCCACCATCGTCTCGCCGAAAGAGTTAATGGAAGCCTGAATAATGACATTGGAGATGGAGAAGAGGGCACCTTGCAGACCGGCGGGGATACCGATGCGCAGCATCTTCAGCAGCGGTGCCTTGTGAATCCGCATTTTTGAAAGGGTCAGCTTGCAGTCATCCTGCCGCACCATCAAGGCACGCACGACCAGTACCGCGGAGACAGCCTGAGAGATGACAGTAGCCAGCGCCACGCCCTCTACGCTCATGTTCAGTCCCACGACGAAAAGCAGATTGAGCACCACGTTGATGCACCCGGACAGCGTTAAGTAGAGAAGCGGCCGCTTGGTGTCACCGGCTGCGCGGAGAATGGCGGCAGAGAAGTTATAGACCATGGTAAAGGTGATGCCGCCGAAATAGATCTTCATGTAAAGGGCGGACAGGGGAAGCTGCTGTGCCGGGGTACCCATCATACGCAGCAGCGGTTCAGAGCAGGAAATGCCGATCAGAGTGAGGAAAAGACCACTGATGATGGCAGCGGGCAGCACCGTGTGAATGGTATCGCGCAGTGCCTGCGTGCGGCGGCTGCCGATGGCGTGGGCCACCGATACACCGGCACCGATGGAAAGACCGATAAAGAGGTTGACGATCAGAGTGGTGATGGCACCGGTAGCGCCTACGGCACCTACGGTCAAACTGCCGCGATAGCGGCCTACCACCACCAGATCGGCTGCGTTAAAGAGCAGCTGCAGCACGCTGGTCAGAATAATGGGAATTGTATAGGAAACAATGCCGGAAAAAAGGGAACCGTTGAGCATATCATTTGTTTTTTTCTTCATCACAATCACCCATATCTGCGAAAAATTTAAAATGGACACAATAAAAAGCCAGCCTGGAGGCTGACCCAACATACTTAGTATAACTTTCCTAATGGTATATGTCAACAAAATAGGTGTGTTGTACAGGCGAATCTGCGTTTTATACAAGTAATTTCTAATTATTTATATAACTTTGTGACTTGCGAACAGATGACCCCCGTGCTATATTATAGTCAGAAAGGGTGATACCGATGTACAGGTAAAAAAACCGAGAAGATCCGTCAGAAAACTGGAACCCAACACGAGCACAGAAGTCGGAACGAGGGCCGCTGCAAGAGCAGGGGCAGGCGGGAAAACAGAGGTGCTGCACGGCAGGCGGATCAAGCTTCCGAACATTGACTTTCGGCTGGTGAAACTGTCCCGACATATAAGTATCTCGCTTACGAGAAGACCAAGGAAAACATGAGTGCATCAGAATAGATTTTGGGCCGGGAAGAACGATGTTCGAGACTGTAGAAAGTGAGGTTAATCATAGAGTGGAACCCAACAATTTAAAGAACTGACCCTTGACTGATTTTAAGTGGCGATTTAGCTTCAGTTGAGGGTCAGTTCTATTTTTGTGTGCAGCTGCCGAAAGGCAGCTTTTTGTTTTTTCGAATGGATCGGCGAAAGAAAACGGGATGGTGTTTTTGAGTTGTAAACAAAACTTGCGCAAAAAGTGCGCCTACTGGGGATACATGGCAAAATTCACAAGGAAAGACTGTGGATTTTAACAGAATAAAGAGTTTTTTGTTGACAGAATATTAAGGGTTCTTTATAATATGTAATGTGTGCTCGATATATTCGAGTGAGATTTTTAAGGAAATTGAGAAAGGAGAAATCAATGGAAGACAAGAAATTCCAACCGTACGTTCCTGCAGACAAAGTGGTTCCTGAGTTCACTGTATTTTCTGTGATCCTCGGTGCTATTCTGGCTGTGGTATTCGGCGGTGCGAACGCCTATCTGGGCCTGCGCGTGGGTATGACCGTTTCGGCCTCTATCCCCGCCGCCGTTATTTCTATGGGCGTCATTCGTAAGATTCTCAAACGTGACTCTATTCTGGAGAACAACATGGTGCAGACCATCGGTTCTGCCGGTGAATCTCTGGCCGCCGGTGCCATCTTCACCATGCCTGCGTTGTTCATGTGGGCCAAGGAAGGCGTGTGCGACATGCCCTCCATGGTGGAAATCGGCATTATCGCTCTGGTGGGCGGTCTGCTGGGTGTTCTGATGATGATCCCTCTGCGCAGCGCACTGATCGTCAAGGAGCACGGCAATCTGGGTTATCCCGAGGGCCAGGCTTGCGCCGAGGTTCTGATGGCCGGTGAGACCGGCGGTGCTAAGTCCACCACCGTGTTCGCAGGTCTGGGTATCGCTGCCGGCTACAAGTTTATCGCTGACGGCCTGAAGCTGTTCCCCAGCGAAGTTGACTGGTCCATCCCCGCTTATAAGGGTTCCGGTATCGGTATGGATGTGCTGCCCGCACTGGCCGGTGTCGGCTACATCTGCGGCCCCCGCGTATCCTCCTACATGTTCGCCGGCGGCGTCATCGCATGGTTCGTGCTGATGCCCCTCATCACCCTGTTCGGCAGCGATCTGGTGATCTTCCCCGCTACTACGACGGTGGCTGAGCTGTGGGCTGAAGAGGGCACTTGGGGCATTTGGGGCACCTTCGTGCGCTACATCGGCGCCGGTGCTCTGGTGGCTGGCGGTGTGATCAGCCTCATCAAGTCCCTGCCCATGATTGTCACCACCTTCCGTGATGCTTTCAAGGATTACGGTAAGGGTTCCGGCGGCACGCTGCGTACCGAGCAGGATATTTCCATCAAGTACGTGTTGCTGGCCTGCCTTGCTCTGGCTGTGTTCATGTGGCTGTTCCCTGCAATCCCTGTGAACCTGCTGGGCGCTGTGATCATTCTGGTGTTCGGCTTCTTCTTTGCAACCGTCTCCTCCCGCATGGTTGGTATGATCGGTTCCTCCAACAACCCTGTTTCCGGTATGGCTATTGCTACGTTGCTGATCGCTACCCTTCTGCTGAAGGCTACCGGCAGCGACGGTGCTAAGGGCATGGTGGGCGCTATCGCTATCGGCAGCGTCATCTGCATCATTGCCGCTATCTCCGGCGATACTTCTCAGGACCTGAAGACCGGCTTCCTGCTGGGTGCTACTCCCCGCAAGCAGCAGTACGGTGAAATGATCGGTGTGGCAGTTTCCGCTGTTGCCATCGGTGCCATCCTGTACCTGCTGAACGCTGCATGGGGCTTCGGTACCGACGAGCTGGGTGCTCCCCAGGCTATGATGATGAAGATGGTCATCGAGGGCGTTATGGGCGGCAACCTGCCTTGGGCTCTGGTGCTGACCGGTGTGTTCATGGCTATTGTCATTGAGATTCTGGGTCTGCCCGTTCTGCCTGTGGCAATCGGTATCTATCTGCCCATCCATCTGAACGCTGCCATTATGTGCGGCGGTCTGGTCCGTCACTTCGTTGAGAAGCGCAAGTACGCTTCCGAGAAGCAGAAGGAGGGCGCTGTTCAGTCCGGTATCCTGTATACCTCCGGCCTCATCGCCGGCGAGGGTATCGTGGGTATCATCCTGGCTATCCTGGCCATCATCCCCGCTGGTATGGATGCAGAGGGCAATGCTCTGAATGTTGGCAATGTCATCGATATTTCCGGCAAGTTCTCTCTGGGCAACATCGGCGGTCTGGTGTTCTTCGCTGCGCTGCTGGCCAGCATCTTCTATGTGGTCAACAAGGGTTCTAAGGAATCTAAGGACGCAAAGTAAGAAAAGCACAAATATTGTTTGCAAAACAGCTGACCGGGCTATATACTTTTGTATATGGCCCGGTTTGTTGTAAAGGAGGCATCGCCATGGCGAAAAAGAAACAGGAGAATTATCTGGACTATGTACCGATGATCTCGGATAAGAATACATGGGACGTGGAGGACGACAAAGTGACCGTGCATATGGTACACCGGGGCTTCTATGCGAAGATCGCACAGAAGATTTTTAACCGTCCCAAAATCAGCCATATCCATCTGGACGAGCGCGGCAGCTACATTTTCCAGCAGATCGACGGTGTGCGCACCGTGGGTGAGCTGGCGGAGCTGATGAGAACCCGGTTCGGTGATGATCCGGCTCTCTATAACCGTTTGGTGCAGTATATGCGCGTGCTGCATAATAATGGTTTCATCGTCTACCGGAAGAAGGGTGAATGAGATGGGTCTTTGGCAAATCATCGGCTTGGGTCTGCTGTTTGCAGTGCTGGCGGCGGTGCTGTTCATCTGGGGTCTGAAGAAAGAGGAAGACCCCGGTTCAGCTGTGGAGCGGCGGCTGCTGAATGCCGCAGGCAGTAAGGTGGAAAAGTACCTCAAAAAGCATGAGAGCATCACCACCGCAGAGATCGAGACACTGGTCAAGGGTACCAAGGTAAGTGCGCCGTGGTCTCGGAAGCGGGTGCAGGTGCAAAATGCGAAACTTTTCACCAAGAACCTTTTGCCATATCTGCTGCAGCAGCAGATCATCGAAGAGGTTGGAAAGGGCAGCTATCAGCTGCGCCGCAAGTAAAAAAAGAAATCCCGCAGACAGATGTCTGTGGGATTTTTGCGTATTTACAATTTGCGAGGCGCTTTCCACCGGGCAGATCAGATGCCCAGAAAATAAAAACCGTGGTAGAGGGAGACGGCCTGCTGCAGCCAAGCCAAAAGCACGTCACAATCCGGAGGACGGTCATTTTCCAAGCGGTTGATGATGTCTTCCGTCTGTGCGCGGTCATAGTAGTTGATGCCGAAGCAGCACAGCTCGTTGCTGCCATCGGGGCTGTGGGGGTTCTTCAGATATTTGAGGTAGTGGGCGAGGAAGGGGATCCCGCGGGTATCCACCTCGTCATCGTCGATGAAGAGGGAGTCCTGACACCAGTGTGAGGAAACATCCATTCGCTCCGAAAGAGAGCCTGCGCAGCGGCAGTATTGAAATTCATAGTAGCAGCCACCGAGAATATGGCGATGAAACATGGGGAAAAACCTCCTTGGGGATATGGGGACAAAATGCGGATAGGTGGAAAGCGGTAAAGAAAAAAGCAGCTTTCTTTCGAAAGCTGCTTTCCTGGC
>JAHHSH010000012.1 GCA_020025345.1 Oscillospiraceae bacterium
TTCTCCTATAAGATTAAACTCTGGCATATTTGTCCAAACTAATCGTAAACATATGGTATTAGGAGGGACACACCATGGGTAAACATCCGTTGGATCCCGGTGCTGCGCGGGACGCAGAGCTGCGCCGCGAGCTGGGCGAAACCACGCAGGCACTCCACAGCGCCTACGAAAAATTCAACTATGTCAGTGAGCCGGAGATGGTAGATGCCTGCATCTACGAGATCAGTGCTCTCAAATCCCGCTACAGCTACCTTTTACGCTGCATTAAAGGGAATAGCGCACCGGTGGAGCAGCCATCGCCCGCCCCGGCAGCGGACTCCTGCGCTGCGGCAGCCGCTATGAAAGGAGGCGAGCTATGTCAACTGTAGAAAAAGTTGCTCTGGGTCTGGTCATCGCCTTTTTGGCGATGGCCGCTCTGCGCCTGTTGTCCGGGCCCTTGAAAACAACCCTGCGGGTGGTAGGCAACACAGTCTTAGGTTTTTGCGCCCTGTGGCTTCTCAACCTCACCACCGGCTTTACCGGTCTCCATCTGGGACTCAACCTTTTCAACGCCCTCACTGTGGGCATTCTGGGGCTGCCCGGTTTCGGACTGCTGGTTCTTTTGCAATGGGTTCTTACATAGCTTTACACGCCGCCTAAGATCTCCCGGCAGTACCGCTCCGGGTCAAAGGGATCCAGGGCGGCGTCCTTACGCAGATACAAGGGGTGGTGGGGATGACCCTTCTTGGAGATCGGCCCGGCGGTAAACCACGAGGCGTGGAACTCCCGGCTCAGCCGGATCTGATCCATGAGACAATCCCGCAGATAGGGGCGTTTTTCAATGATGGCCCCCCACGCCGCCCACACGCAGGGCTCCGGATTCAACGAGAGAAGATAGCGCAGCGCCGCCAGATTCTCCTGATGGAGCTGGGGGTTGCACGCTTTTTCCATCGCGTTGGGGTCGGTGGCACGCTGGGCGTACACATTGAACATCAAAAAGCTGTCAAATCCGTTGCCGAGGGCAATCCGCTCCACGGACTTGAGGGTATTGTCCAGTGCATTGGGCGCCGCAGTGGAGGGATTGATCCCCATGCAGATGAGGGGCTTTTTCCCCCGGGTACCTAATATGTATCGATACTCCCCATAGGCATGGGGAACGTAGAGCCAGCGCTCCACATCGTAGTCTGTCTGGGGCACCAGCGCCTCCTGCAGCGCCTGTTCAAAGGGGACAAGCTGCAGCGCAGCCGTATCGCCGTCGGGTATATGAGCCATGGTATCTTACCTCACAATCACAAGTTTCGCGGTGCGCTCTCAGCGCTCCTCTTTATTCACATCCCATCCGTAGAGGGGATAGCGCTGGATTGCGCCGAAAATTTTCTTTTTCAGATTGGGATAACGCTCCTCCAGCTCCACCAGCAGTTCCTTGATCTCCTGTCGGCGGCTGGCACCATCTGCCGGGCAGGTGTTGGAAGTCACCGGCAGCTGCAGCCGTTTGGCAGCCCGGCGCAGCTCGTCCTCCTGGCAGTAAAGGAGGGGGCGGATCTGGGTCACCTGCGTCCGGTCGAGGTAAGTCACGGGCTGGAAGCAGCCAATACGGCCTTCAAAGAGAAGGTTCATCAGCATCGTCTCCACCGCGTCATCGTAGTGGTGGCCCAAAGCGATCTTGTGAATCCCCCGCTCCACCAGCGCCGTGTTGAGGCTGCCCCGCCGCATTTTAGCGCACAGCGCACAGGGGTTCTTCTCCTTCCGCTCTTCAAAGACGATTTGATAGACCGGCACCTGGATGCGGGTATAGGGCACCTCCAAAGAGGCGCAGTAATCCGCCACGGCAGAAAAATCCATCCCCGGCATCCCCATCTCCAGCGTGATAGCCTCCAGCTGGAAAGGCACCGGGTAGAAGCGCCGCAGCTGTGCCAGCACCGCCAGACACATCAAACTATCCTTGCCGCCGGACACGCCCACAGCGATGGTCTCCCCCGCTTCGATCATATGATAATCCTCCACACACCGTCGTGTGAGGCCTAAAATGTGCTGCATTGTCAATCCTCCGCGTTCAAATTTCATATTTGTGTTTTAAGAAAACAAGAGATATCGAGAGAATAGAAGAGAAAACAGCAGATGTTTATATTCTAAATGAAATTGCTGTTGACATTCTCCCGTACCTATGGTATAAATATGCTTGCGCTGTTGCGCAGGCTCTGTGTCGATTTTAGCAAGAGCCGCAGAAAAAGTAAAGCAATACATTATATAAACTGGAGGAATACACCATGTCCACTTATATGGAAAAGAAGGGCGCCGTCGTCCGCAAGTGGTACGTCGTTGATGCCGCCGGCAAGCCCCTGGGCAAGACCGCCGTCATCGTCGCCGACCTGCTGCGCGGCAAGGGCAAAGTTACCTATACCCCCCACGCCGACTGCGGTGACAACGTCATCGTCATCAACGCTGCTAAGGCAGTGCTGACCGGCAACAAGATGGAGGACAAGTACTATCGCACTCACTCCGGCTGGGTTGGCGGTCTGAAGGAGACCAAGTACCGCATCCTGATGCAGGAGAAGCCCGAGCTGGCTATGCGCGTTGCTGTCAAGGGTATGATGCCCCGCAACACCGTGTCCAAGGACTCCCTGAAGCGTCTGCACGTCTATGCTGGCGACACCCATGAGCATCAGGCCCAGAAGCCCGAGCTGGTTAAGTAAGGAGGAAACGAAACATGTATCAGTCTAAGAATCCCTATATGTACGGCACCGGCCGTAGAAAGTCCTCCGTTGCCCGTGTGCACCTGTTCCCCAACGGCACCGGCAAGATCACCATCAACGGCCGTGATATCGACGATTACTTCGGTCTGGAGACCCTGAAGATGGTCGTTCGTCAGCCCCTGAACACTACCGATACTCTGGGCAAGGTAGATATCGTTGCTACCGTCGAGGGCGGCGGTGTGTCCGGTCAGGCCGGCGCTCTGCGTCACGGTATCTCCCGTGCTCTGCTGCTGGTCAATCCCGAGTACCGTGCCATCCTGAAGAAGGCCGGTTTCCTGACCCGCGATCCTCGTATGAAGGAGCGTAAGAAGTACGGTCTGAAGGCCGCTCGTCGCGCACCTCAGTTCTCCAAGAGATAACTGGTTTTTCCCAAACAGCACTCACTTCGGTGGGTGCTGTTTTTTTATGCGCGCCAAGCGGCCTTTCGGCATCCCCAAGCGGTTGGAGGCGCAAGCGGCGAGCGAGTGGGTGCATCCTTGCCTGCGAAGCACCTCTCCCAGCGGTTGCTTCGCTCATTATCCGCCTCGTTTTTCCGCGCAAAGTGGTGTACGCCCATAGAACCGGATATTCAGCGTTTACAAAGATCCAGCTTTACGTTAGCATCGAGATGAAAGAGCAATCATCCCTTTAAATACAAAGTGGTCTTCGCCGTATTTTATTCAAATGAGAGACATGCAGTTATAGAAGAAGGTAGCTATTATTGAAAAAACAGGAAAAAATCTTTTACGGCTTGTGATAGGCCTCGGCCTATTGGCAGTGCTGATCTATGGTGCCCTCTATCTTACCAGCAAAGGAGTGCCCGATCCCGTTACAAAAGAGCAAGTAGAACGGGCACTTGCGGCAGAAAATATAGAAGCAACGGATGTAACGGATCATGCTGCAGCTACCACCCTTCTGAACACAGGTCTGCAGACCTGCCTCATAGCCGATAAGGGCGACATTCATTTTGAATTTTATGTCTTTAATAATTTGGGAAGTGCCGCCGACATCTATCGCCAGACAAGACGCGCTCTTAACCCGCGTCATTCTCTGGGGGCATATCACGAGCAGAAACTCGGCTATGAAATTTATTCGATAGATAAATCTATCTATTCGGTCACGCTTCACGTTGACCATATAGCCATTTATGCCTATTGCCGAAGTGAGAATCAGCAGGTACTCCATCGCATCCTGCACAAGTTAGGCTATAAAGCCCCTGATCGGACAGGCCCTGCAAGCCTAACCACGATAATGGTAGCAAGAATTGTGCCGTTCTTACTTTGTTCGTTCCACAGTTAGTGCCTTTGATCAATAGCGCAGGACTGCCAATCATCGCCATGACCGTTTAAGGCGTGTTTTGCGCGGCCTTGTTATCGAATTATGAAAAGAGACGCCAGAAAAATCAAAATATCTTTCCTGCATTTCTACCTCTTATATTTCTTCTTGCCTTGTTCTTTTTCATTTATTTAATGAGATAGATACGGTAGCAATCGGCTTTTGAAAGTGCCGCTGTAGCTCTCTGGGTGGACATTGAAAGAACTCCTGTGCAAAATCGCCCTGTGCAAGAGAGAATGGGGATATAAGAATGGCCGTGCAAGAGATATATTCCGCTTGCTACCGGAGTCAAGTTGATTACTCCACAGGAAAGCATCATCACAGCAGCAAGCGTGGCAGCAAAGTGTTTTCTCCCACCTTTCCATATTTCCCCGGCGGAACAAAGGGTTGAAATTTTGATTATATTGTAGTATGATACATAGATGGTTTTATGCCCATTTTTCTATACCGTACTTTCGTCAAATCGGTATTCGATGTTGAAAACCGCCTAATTTTTTAGAAACCTTTCTATAGGGAGTGAACAAATGAAAGAAAGAAAAAAAACACACCGCATTGAGCACTGGCATAAAGTCTCTATTCTGCTGGCACTTTATGATATTGTGGCGGTCAATGCGGCCTATATCCTGGCCTTGTGGTTCCGGTTTGACTGCAGACACTCCATGATTCCCGACGTCTACCTCAACGCTTTTGTGCGCTTTGCGCCGATCTATACCGTGCTCTGTCTGCTGGTGTTCTGGTGCCTCAAGCTCTACAACAGCATCTGGCGTTTCGCCAGCTTCCGGGAGCTGACCCGTGTGGTGGTGTCCTCCTTTATCACCTCTGCCATCCAAATCGTCGGCATCACCGTGTTTTTCCGGCGTTTCCCCATCACCTATTACGTGATCGGCATGGGGCTGCAGTTCCTGCTCGTGCTGGGTATTCGGTTCTCCTATCGCTTTTTCCTGATTGAGCAGAGCCGTCTGTCCCGTTTTTCCGGTCAGGGTCATCCCACCCGCGTGATGATCATTGGTGCCGGCAACGCCGGTCAGACGATCCTTCACGATGCACTGCGGATGCAGAATACACGTCTGGATGTACGCTGCATCATCGACGACAACTCCAATAAATGGGGCCGCTATATTGAAGGTATTCCCGTTGTGGGTGGCCGTGATGACATTTTGCTGGCTGCAAAGAAATATAACATCGAGCGCATCTTCGTGGCCATCCCCAGCGCTTCTGCTGCGGATAAGCGCGATGTACTGAATATTTGTAAAGAGACCGGCTGCGAGTTGAAAAACCTTCCCGGCATCTATCAGATGATGTCCGGCAACATCGGCGTAGGCGATATGCAAGATGTCGCCGTGGAGGATCTACTGGGCCGCGACCCCATCAAGGTGGACATGGAGAATATCTATCGCTATATCTCCGGCAAGACCATTCTTGTCACCGGTGGCGGCGGTTCCATCGGCAGCGAGCTGTGCCGTCAGGTGGCCAGCCACAACCCCAAGCAGCTCATCATCTTCGATGTCTACGAGAACAACGCTTACGATATTCAGCAGGAGCTGAAAGAAAAGCATCCTGACCTGAACCTGACCGTCCTGATCGGCTCTGTCCGTGACAGCCGCCGCATCAATTCCGTGTTTGCCACGTATCGGCCCGACATTGTCTATCATGCTGCCGCTCACAAGCACGTACCGCTGATGGAGGACAGCCCCTGTGAGTCCATCAAGAACAACGTCATCGGCACCTACAAGACGGCCTACGCCGCCATGCTGCACAATTGTAAGCGCTTCGTGCTCATCAGCACCGACAAGGCCGTCAACCCCACCAACATCATGGGCGCCAGCAAGCGGCTGTGCGAAATGGTGATTCAGAGCTTTGACCGGGCCATCAAGAACGGCACAGCCGCCACCATGCCCCGGCTCTTCACCCACCAGATGAGTGATAACACAGAGCTTTCCAACATCGCTATGCCGGAGCATCCCATCACTGAGTTTGTGGCTGTGCGCTTCGGCAACGTGCTGGGCAGCAACGGTTCGGTCATTCCCCTCTTCAAAAAGCAGATCGCCAAGGGCGGCCCTGTCACGGTGACTCACCCTGACATCATCCGCTACTTTATGACCATCCCCGAGGCCGTCAGTCTGGTCATGCAGGCCGGCACCTATGCTAAGGGCGGTGAGATCTTCGTTTTGGATATGGGTGCACCGGTAAAGATCGACGATCTGGCTCGCAATCTCATCAAGCTCTCCGGGCACAAGCCCGATGAGGATATCCCCATTCTGTACACGGGTCTGCGTCCCGGTGAAAAGCTCTATGAGGAGAAGCTGATGGCCGAGGAAGGTTTGCAAAAGACAGAGAACGACCTCATCCACATCGGCAATCCTATTCCCTTTGACACAGAGGAATTTTTGCAGCAGCTGTCTCCCTTGATGGATGCAGCCTATGCCAACGATCCCAACATCCGTGATCTGGTGGCTCAGATCGTTTCCACCTATCATCCCGCCCCTAACGGCGCGGATAAGAAGGATGCCACGTTCCAAAAGCTGCATCAGCAGGCCGTGGAAAACGAGTGATCCGCAAGTTATCGAAATAAGCAGGGCGTGATTCTTTGAAATCACGCCCTGCTTTATTCTTTCTCTGCAATAAAAAATAAGGTGTTCCCTTTCGGGAACACCTTATTGGGGGTTCATTTGTTTTCTCCGTATTCCTTACCCAGTACTGCCAACACTGTGCGGAACATGGTACGGATATCCGCCCAGAAGCTGAACTCACGGATGGACTGCAAATTGTAGCGCATCTTATCCGGCAAGATCTTTTGCACATAAACCGCGTCTACATCAGCTGCCGACTCCAGCAGCTCATCCTCATCCTTATAGCGGATACTGGCCTCGCTGGTCACACCGGCAGGCAGCAGCAGTGTTGCCATCATCTCCGGCGTGTAGCCCGCCACATATTTCGGCACCTCCGGCCGCGTACCTACAAAGGTCATCGTCCCTCGCAGAATGTCGATCAACTGGCAAATCTCGTCCAACCGGCACTTCCGCACCAGTTTTCCCATTCGGGTGATACGGTTGTCATTCCCCACTGTCACCTGCGTGCCCATTTGATCGGCATTGGCAACCATGGAGCGAAACTTAAAGATACGAAACTCGCGTCCATATTGGGTCACCCGCACCTGACGATAGAATACCGGGCCGGGGGAGTCCAGCTTGATCGCAATCGCCAACAGGAGAAACAGGGGTGACAGAAGAAACAGCATGATGGCGGATACTACCACGTCAAAGATGCGTTTGCACACAAGGCTGCCCCGCTTGCGAGACAGGATCTCATAGTAGGGACGCACCTCTTCCCTCTGCAATTCTTTCGGGAGTTCCTCCCATTTCTTCAAAATCATCGAATATATTCTTTCAAAATATCAGTATAGCACTCAATCACATAGGCAACCTGCTCATCCGTCAAACAGGTGTGCAGCGGCAGAGTGATCTCATTTACAAAGCGGTTATAGGCGTTGGGGAAATCCTTAATATCAAAGCCCATGTTCTTATAAGCCGTATGCATCGGCAGCGGCTTATAGTGCACGTTGCAGGCTACGCCCCGCTCCGCCATCTTAATGATGATCTCATTGCGCTGCTCCAGCGTAATGCCGGGGACACGGGTGATATAGAGATGTCCGGAGGATGTATGGGATGCCGTATAATGGGGCAGCGTCTCCACGCCCAGCGGGTGGAGGGCCGCATCATAGCGTCCAATGATCTCCTTACGGCGCGCCAGCATTCCGGGATAGCGCTTCATCTGCATCAGGCCGATGGCCGCCACAACATCGGTCATATTGCACTTATACCAAGGCCCCACAATGTCGTATTCCCAAGCGCCCAGCTGCGTCTTGGCAAGGGCATCCTTGGACTGACCATGGAGGCTCAGCAGCTGCACCTGATGATAGATCTCCTCATTGTCAATGCCGGGAATATTGTTCCACGTCAGTGCGCCGCCCTCTGCCGTCGTGAAATTCTTCACTGCATGGAAGGAGAAAGAGGAGAAATCCGCCAGACTGCCGGCCGGTTTCTCGCCGCAGGCAGCGCCAAATGCATGGGCTGTATCCGCCATAACGGCCACCCGGCCCAAGGCTTCCTGCACCTTGGAATTAGGGTGGAACAGGGATTTCTTGCGCTCCACGATTTCATAGATACGCTGATAATCACAAGGCACGCCGCCCAGATCCACAGGGATGATGGCCTTGGTCTTTTCGTTGATGGCAGCCTCTACCTGATCGTAGTCCATCTCAAAGGAATCCTCACGGCTGTCCATCAGCACCAGCTTGGCCCCCACGTGGCACACCACGGAAGCAGAAGCGGTATAGGTATAGGCCGGGACAATTACCTCATCGCCGGGGCCGACACCTAAAATACGCAATGCCATCTCCGCGCAGGCAGTCTGGGAGTTCAGGCAC
The DNA here is from genome assembly GCA_020025345.1 of Oscillospiraceae bacterium. GTDB lineage: Bacteria > Bacillota > Clostridia > Oscillospirales > Oscillospiraceae > Vescimonas. Next base: position 8,473 of record JAHHSH010000012.1, read on the forward strand.
ACTGCCTTTTCCGTGCCGCAGAATGCTGCGACCTGCCGTTCCAATTCCTTCGTCCGCGGGCCGGTGGTGATCCATCCGGAGCGCAGCGCTTCCGCCACCTCTTGAATTTCCAGCTCCGAAATATCAGGGGGAGAAAACGGAATATTCATCATTACACACCTTCCTTATCATACGAATCGGGATGTGAGCGTACCGAGCTGTCCGGCTGCCCGCATCACTTCGCTCATGGTTATCATAGGTTATATTTCGTTTGAATGCGTCCATAAACCTCTATAGTTGCACTATAACTAATTGAGTATATCACAAGCACAGTTGCTTTGCAAGTCTGCCGCCCTGCGCCGCCTCTTTCGGTAGTTAGTCCTGCAAGGCCTCTACTCTGTCCTCGTCTTCCATCCATGTGAGCATCAATCCGCTCAGGAACCAGAACGTCACCGACGCACTGGTACAGTGGAAGAACAAATCTGAATCAAAGAAGGATGCCACCAGAATAAAGAGAAGCATCGTAAACAAAAGTGCAACAGCAGGCGAAATCTTTTTGCAGCGGCAGACATATCGGATGCCCTTGACTGCCAACAGTAGCAAAAAGGCTAAAACGCCCAGCAGCCCCAACAGGCCGCCCATAGCAAAAGCGCCTAAATACGCATTATGCGTATCATAGATAAGGCCGCTTCTATACATATCCGGATACTCCTGCCGGATGTATTCTACAATATGATGACTGGGATAGTTTTCCCGAATATATTGCATATACCCGCCGGGAGACGCACCTAAAATCAAGGTTTTGGGCTGATCGGAAATGATGGAGATATAATCCTTCCAAATTGCGATGCGCCCCGTAGAGACGTCGGCTCCCTGCTCACGGAAAAGCTCTTCCTCCGCGGGAACCGTAGGCGACGCAGACTGCACGCCTGCAGTTTCCGCTCCCTCCGGCTGAACAGTTTCCTCTGTGCCTGTCGCCGCACTCACTTCGCTGCCCGTTTCCGCGTCTGTTTCGTCGCTCACTTCAATTTCCTCTACCTCCGCCGCTACAGCCGTCATCTCCGTTTTGGCTTTTTCAGCAGCCACCAGCAGGCCCTTGCAGCCCACGTCTGTGGCTATGAACACCACAACGGTGCCGAACAACGTACACACAGCCAGCAGCAGACTCACGCAGACGTGTGCGCCGCGGGAACTCTTCGCAGGCCGCTTGATCCACAGCACGAATACCAGTACGCACAGCGCACAGGCCATCGCCACAATAACGCTTCGCGTACCGGAGAGCACCGCATAGAGAAAATCCAGTACGGCAAAAACGCCCCACATCCACTTCTCTGCGCGGTTCTTTGTCTTGCCGCAATAATAAATGGCGGCCATCATCAACAGCAGGATAAAAACGCTGGAATAGTGAGGGCTTTTATACACGCCCAACAGCCGTCCCATTGCGAAACCCTGCTGTGCTACTTCATCGCTGACAGCATCCATATATTCCGTTCTTGTGAAAAATTGGTACAGGGACACCAGATTGGTGACGGCAAAAAGCCCAGACAGTGCCAGACACATCCTGCGCAAATGCTTTTCCCACACATCCCGGGAGAGCCGGAGACAAACCGGAAAAATCAGCAGCATCTGCACTGCCTGCCAGATCATAGACTTCACACTGCTGATAAAGCTATAATGATAAAAAACCACCGATGACAGCGATAAAACCACCAGAATGAACAGAAGGCAATAGGTCTCCTTCTTCTTCAAAAAGGTGCGCTGTGTAAAGAGATCCCACACCAGCAGCGCAAATCCCAGAACCGCAAGAAGTGGTGACACCACGCTTAAATGCAGTGCATCCTCCAAGTGGCGGAACGGGAAAATCAAATGCATCGCCTGATAGAAAATCACTGCAAATACATATGCCACTGTGATCTTTTGCATCACGCTTGTTTCTTTCATTTCTTCGCGCACATTAAACCTCCCACTTAAAAACGGTCTTAAACACGGCCGCAGCGTCATTTCGGAACACCCGGTGGATATCGCCCACAGAGCGCACCGGCGCATCCTCATACACCACCAGCTTTAGGCGGTTTTGAAAATGCGGCTCCTGCATCAGAGAAATCGCCTTCAGGAAATCTGCCCGCCCGGAGCGGGAACACCCTACCACCGTCATACCTTTTTCCAGTACCATGCGTGTATTGATCGGCACTTCATTTTCTGTAACGCCCATCAGCATCACTGTCCCCTGCGGGCGGATATAGCGGATGATATCCTGTATGGCGTAGTAGCTCCCATCGCCGCCACAGCACTCAAAGGCGTGATCCACCCGGAAATTTTCGGGGATATCGCCTGCGTGGATGGTCTGATCCACAAAGGAAAACTGCGCCAGCTTTCGCTCCTGATGTCCGATCACCGTGATTTTGCAATGGGGAAACAGAGCCGTGAGCACATTGGCCAGCACATAGGCAAGACTTCCGTCCCCCCAGATACCGATACGCTCTCGCACCTCATGCGCCACCCGATCAAATCGGGTCGCAGCATGGACGGCCACGCTGACAAACTCCGTAATAGCGGCAATCTGCGGCTGTACCCCAGTGCAGGGTACCACACGATCAGCCCGCATCGTCACCATCTCCTGCATAAAGCCATCATAGCCGCTGGAGAGGAAATAGGAACCCTCAGCGTAGTTTTCATAGATGGGGCCGTCGGTGCGCTCCGGGATATTAGGGATCAACACCACGCCCTGTCCGGGCTGCAGCTTTCCCTCCGGGTCATAGACGATCCGGCCAAAGCACTCATGGATCAGCGCCATGGGCAGCTTTTTCCTCAGCGCCTGGGCACTGCGTCTGCCGAGATAATAGCGCTGATCGGCATGACAGACCGCCATGTATTCGGGGCGGACGATCACCTTGTCGCCAAAGGAGAGGTCCTCATACTTCACCGAGAATACCTTCGGTTCTGTCAGTTGATAGATCTGGTTAATCACCGATCTTCCCCCCTACCATAGCCTGTGCGATCTTATAATCTCCCGGTGTAGTGATTTTTAGGTTCGTATCAGCGCCCTGCACCAGTTGTACCGGGTAATCCCGCACCACGCAAATCTTGCAGGCGTCCGTCAAAATTTCCTTCTCCTCCTCACTCAAAGAGGCATACAGCTCTTTGAGAAGGGAAATTCGGAAGCTCTGGGGTGTCTGGCCCTGATACATCTGGGCACGGTTGGGAATCTGGGAAATCACCTTGCCGTCCTCGGAAACCACGATGGTATCCACCGCAGGCACCACGGTATCCACCGCGCCGCAGCGCAGCACCGCATCGATATTCTCCTCGATCATGCGAATGGTGACAAAGGGCCGCACTGCATCATGGGTCACGATCACATGCTCATCACTCTGGCCATAGGTCTCCTCAATAGAGTGAATGATATTGAAAATCGTACCGTTGCGGTCACTGCCGCCGGGAACAACACAGATCCGGTCAGCAAAGCCGGGAACATAGCGCTGCACCAAGTCCCTCATATAGTCCACCCAGTCCGGGTGCATCCCCACATAGACCTTCTCAAAACGGCTGCAGGTCAAAAATTTCTCCAACGTGTGGATGATAACAGGTCGCTCACCCAGCGGCAAAAACTGCTTCGGCATATCCGCCGTGTGCATTCTCTTTCCACTGCCGCCAGCCAAAACTGCTGCAAAGATCATCGTACATCGCTCCTTTCGCATCCTATAGCAATACTCTGTGGTTTCAGCGCTTAGTCGATAGTTCCTCGATCAGGCTGCACCACTGCTGCAATATGGTCTCTTTTGAAAATTTATCCAGATTTTCCTGCGAGCGCCGGGACATCTCCCTCCGCAGCGCCTCGTCCTCGATCAAGCGGCACATCCCCGCGCCCAGCTGCTCCGTATCCTCCGGAGGAACCAAAATCCCGTCCACACCGTCCCGGATGATTTCCCGGGGGCCGGTAAGCACATCAAAGCTCACAATGGGCAGCCGGTTGGCCTTGGCCTCCAGCAGCACAAGGGGCAGCCCCTCTCGGTGGGAGGGCAGCACATACATACTGTAGTCCCCATAGCGTCGGGCAAGATCGGTACGCATTCCCAGCAGATGTAGCTGTTCCTCCAGTGCCAACTCCTGCACCAGTTTCTGCACCGTGGGCATCATCTCGCCGTCGCCAAAGATGTCTAAATGCCACTCCGGGTGCTTTTTTGCCACCGGCGCAAAAGCCTTCACCAGCAGATCAAAGCCCTTCTCCTTGCCGAAGCGTCCCGCAGAGACGATGCGCCGTGAGCGCGCGTCATAGGCCGCGGAGCGCGGGTTGTCCACATCGATCCAGTTGTAGATATACCCTACCTTGCGCTTTGGCAGGTGGAATTTCCGCACATAGTCCCGGCAGCTCTGCTCCGTCAATGCGATCACCTTATGGCACAGACGGGACGCCAGCAGTCGGATCACTACGATATCTCTGCGATCCCACTGATTCATCAGCGCTCCGTGATCGCAGAATACCAGCTTGGTCTTGCTGGAAAAGCGAACCGGTGCAGCGATAAAGCCGGGATAATTTCCCTGCAGGAACGCCACATCTATCTTGTGGTCGGCAAAGTATTTCTTCAAAATCGGCTTGCACCGGGTCTGCATCTCCCGCAGCCGCAGCTCTTTCTCCAGTACAGGGAAAAAGTGCACGGACGGCTTCAGCTCATAGGCCAGATCTCCGTTGAGACAAAGGCTGATGACGTGCACCTCGTATTGATCCGCCAACGCATTGGCCAGCGCTGCCGTCACCTGCTCCACACCGCCGCGGACAGACATATCATAGTCCACAAAACAAATCTTTTTCATTACCCATGCACCTTTTGCTTACTGTCTCGTAAGGACAGCAGCAGCTGATAAAGCTTCACATGGCACCGCAGTGCCACTGCCGCCAAACGGCGAGAGGACTGAAAATAGGGACAGCGTACAATCTCCCGCCAGTGCTTTTTCAAATATTTCACCACCGGCGCGTACTGGGGAAGCCGGCAATAGTTCTCCACGGTCAGCATCCGATCCAGCACTACAAAATGTGCCCAATAGAGACGGAACATAGCCACATCCCTCAGCTGCGGACAGTGCTTTTCCACCATCTCCAGCGTATACTCATAGGCCTCGATCACATCCATAGCCGATGCGGAAAAGGGGCGGGTGGTGATGCTTCCAGCTCTATGCCAGTAGTAGTAGAGGGGCTGTGTGGTATATGCTACTTTCTTAGCGCCGATAAACAGCTCCGGCATATAGAAGGCATCCTCATAGGTCTTTTCGGTAACAAAATAATGGCGGCGGCACACCTCGGCGGGGATCAGCTTTGTACAAACAGAGCCGGTAATGTTCTTCCCCTCCAGCAGCAAACCCAAAGCCTTCACGCCGGTACAGGTATCAGCAACAATATCCGCCATACGCGGGGAACAGCCTGCCTCATAGCAATCATATTCGCCGCAGACAGAGAGATCCGCCCCCGCCGCAATCATCTGCTCATAGAGCACCTGCAGCATATTTTCGGTAATAAAATCGTCACTGTCCACAAAGGCGCAGTAGGTGCCCTTTGCCATGTCGATGCCGGCGTTTCTGGCGTCACTCAATCCGCCGTTGGTTTTATGCAGCACCCGGATACGGCTGTCCCTCTCTAGATAGCGATCACACAGAGCGCCGCTTCCATCCGTGGAGCCATCGTCCACCAACAAGATCTCAATCTCCCGGAAGGTCTGGGCTACAATCGAATCCACGCAGCGTTCCAGATATTTTTCCACATTATAAACCGGTACGATCACTGAAATTACAGGCTCATTCACAAGACATCTATCCTTTCTCCACGCCTTATTCTCTGCCCAGCAAGGCCTTCACCCGCTCCAACAGAGCTCGTCCCTCTTTCGGTTCCAGCAGCAGATTCACGCCCAAAAATACAATGCAGGTACAAACCCCAAAGAGGAGTGCATAGACAAACCAGGAGATCCAGCTGCCCTGTACCTGCGGAATCAGGCGAAGTCCCAAAAACACAACCACGGCAAACAGTACTCCGTTGCACAGTAAGCGTCGGAACGTTTTAGACAAAGTACCGGAGACGAAATGCTTTGCCGCATAGAAAATCACATCCGTCGTTCGGTAGAGATAAGAGGCGCAAATACCCAGCATCACACCGGCCACACCCAACGGGCGAATCAGCGCCAGTGAGACGACAACATTGATGGTAGCCTCCAAAATAGCACGCCACTTCGTCTCCTTATAATGCCCCGCAGCGCAAATCAGCGTCAGACCCGGCATACGCACAGCCTGCACCAAACCCGCCAGCGTAAAGAGCACCACCAGTTCCCAGCGCACATAAATCCCCGCGTCGGCAAAGTCGGCGCTGTATAGAACTACAAAGGGGTACAGCAGCACAGCCATACAGGCGTAGGTAATGAAAATCACAATAAAGAAGAGGAATTCATAGCTGCTGTAGCTCTTACGCAACACATCCTCTTCCTTTTGCGAAATGACCTGTCCAAATCCGGAGCCAAGCCCCGTAGAGATGGAGTTGATCATATTATTTAGGGAATACCCCACCAGATTGTACACACTGTAAACGCTGATCTCCGCCAGCGCATTGACGCGGATAAAGAGCGTCATCAACACCACGGCGGCGTTGTTGACGATCATACCCACCACGCTGTGCAGCAGCGCCGCCCAGCGCTGGGAAAAAGCGGCCATATTGGGCTTTTCCCGGAAAGAAATCTGGGGGTAGTGGTGTTTTGCATACCAAACCACTGCAAAGCTGCGCAGCAAATAAATGACAGCTGCCGCACCCTTGACCAGCAGCGCCGACAGCTTCAGTTGGATCATCCACAGCGAAACAGCAGTCATAACCACCGTGCCGACGATCTGCACCAGTGAGATGACATAGCCGCGCTGATCCGCCTGCAGCAAAACCCGGTACTTCCCCAAAAAGAAGTAGTCGACCAGACCGTTCACCGACAGCACCAGAATCATGGTGCGAATGAAGGTCACATCTTGAATTTCACTTTGTACCGCCAGCGGATAGACCAGCACCAGCAGCGCCACCATGCCGGCAAAGATCATACCGGAGCGCAGATAGAAGGTGCGAGCTGCCGAGACGATCCCGTTGATCTCCTCTGTCTCGTTTCGGGCAATGGGGCCGTACAGCGCCACCGTTCCGGCGGCTCCAATCCCCGCCTCCACAAGGCTGATATAGGAGATGAACTGACTGATTGACGTCACCAGTCCGTTGACAGGAGAGCCGTACAGCGCCGTGAAAAAGCGAGGAACAATGATACCGGACAAAGCCAGCACCACCTGCAAAAGAAGGCTCGCAGTCATGTTTTTCAGTGCCTGCTTGGTTCTCATCCCTTTTGTTCCTTCCCTGCTGCGGCATAGTAAACGCCGCGATATTTTAGATAACTGTTTTCCATATCCAACAGCTCGTATTCATGGTGGCACACCCGCTTTTCTTCCGGCGGCAGCTGCCTATAGTCGCCAAAGGCCATGCGCAAATAGCCATCATATCCACAGGGGATAGGCAGCATATGTCCCTCAAAGGGAACACGAATCGCCTCGGAAAAAATCTCCTTCGGGTACTCATTTTGCATATAGTGCGGCCCGGTGCAAAGCTCCGTAATATAGTCACACTCCGCAATGGGATAGCGGGTCATCTTCTTTTCGCAAAAGCGCCACATATGATAGCGCCAGCTCTTGGGGCGTACAATGCCTAAAAGGAGCTTTCCCGCCCCATAGACCGCCCTGCCATGGTTCTCCGGCGCTTTCCCCACGATAAAAAGAGAGTACAGCAACGCCCAGAATTTCTGCATCTTGCGCCGCCAGCCCGTGGGGCAGCCATCCAAAGGAATCACATCCAGCACCAGCCCGTGGTTGATGTCCAGCTCCTTTTGATACGTTTTAATAAAAGTGGTCTTATTGGCGCAAATCGTCAAAAACTGGTTGGCCGTTAGGAAATCCCGTGTGGTGTACTGAATGGAGTACTCCTCCGTATCCTGCCACAGCTCCTTGAGCTTTTCATAGTCCTCACGGGGCATGAACACGTCCACATCGTCATCCCACGGCACAAATTCTCCGTTGCGCACAGCGCCGATGCAGCAGCCGCCGCACAGAAAATATGTCAGATGATGTTCCTGGCAGAACTGATCGAAAAAGAGCGCCATTTCCAGCCCTTTCTCCTGCATTTTACGAATATCCGCCTCAGAAATTGCAAATTGTGGCATTCTTTAAGCCTCCTTCTTGCCCTTTTCTGAACGGTTTTTTTTGCGCCAGAAAGGCATTTTCACCAAGCCCACCAGTGTTCCTGCGCCGTAAGCCAGATGCTGCATCAGCAGCAAAAACGGGAACAGGAACAAAAATACATTCGCTTTCCCACTGGCAATATAAGAAATCGTTCCCATCAATATGAAAATTCCATAGGCGATCCACAGCGCAGCCGCCAGCTGCCAAATTCCACACAGGGCAAGCACAGTCGTTACAATAATGCCGACTAAAAAAGCAAAGGGGATCAAATTGAAAAGCGAGATACATCCGGGGCACACACCCATGGTCAAGCCCACCCAGTAGCCATTGCCGTATTTTTGCCGCAGCATTTTTACAAGGCTGCTGCGGGCATACTGGTAGGAAACAATCTCCGGGTCGAAGCAAAAGCGATACCCCGCCTGTCGAATCCGGTAGTGCATCTCATTATCTTCCGTACGCAGCAGATCTTCGCTGAATCTTCCTACCTTGTCGAAAATCTCTCTGCGATACGCCGCATGAAACAGCGTCTTTACATACTCTTTTCTTTTGCCGCGTCTGCTGATATTGACGCTGCTGCCAAAAAAGGAATTCTCCGCCTCCAGCAAAACGTTCCCCCATTTGCTGGTGTTGGCACTCAGGCAGGGACGAACACCACCTGAAACATATTCTCCCTCGGACAAATTTCGCATATTCAGCGCCGTAAACTCCGGCGGGATATGGGTGTGCGCATCAATCCGGATGAGCACATCGCAGGTGGATGTATCAATGGCCACGTTCCAGCCCGCAGCTTGAATCCGCTTGGGGTTGTCCCTTACCTTGATGGAAATATACTCCTCCTGATGCTCTGCGGCGAATGCCTCCATAACGGCCTTCGTGCGGTCCTGCGAAATTCCATCCACCAGTACGATCTCCGTCTTTTCGTGGGGATATGTCTGGTTCAATAGGTCTGAGAGGAGACTTGGTAAATAGGTCTCCTCATTATATGCAATTACACAAAGGGAAACTGTTGTCACAGCCATGCTATTACCTCGAATATTATCTATTACTTCTTCCCTGCCGAGAATAGAACTTCCATCGACATGAAAGTTTTCATCGTACACCAATATCTATTCCGCCGCATAGTGCAGCAGATTATAATTCAATATATTTTACACCATAACATGGGTAAAAATCAAATCTTTTTATATAGGTATTAGTGCTGATTCTCTCCGCCTGTGAATCATGGCAGACACAGGGAACTGACAAAAGTTTATCGTCATGACCGACAGAACCGGACACATCTCACGTTTCTCCGCAACAATCACATTCATCAAAATACCCATCCTCTCTTAAACACAAAAATATGCGATAAGCATTTCTGCCCATTCCCCTGAGTAAAGCTAAGTATGAACCAAAAACACTTTACACCCCATGCAGTCAAAGCAAACGCAACTCTCCGGCGCAACAGTACACCGGCACACATTCCTCAAAAAATTGACACATACAAAACGAAAGGGGAAACGAAATAGCAGCTGTAAAAAGTCTCCCAATATACGATTACTCCTGCAAAATTACCGTCTTAGTTCCTATATGACCTAAATCGATAACAGTCCACATTTAGCCTAAAAGCAAGCAGCCATAGATCACATATGATATATTTGGTGAAAACGGCTAAAAATAGTGATTCATATTAGTGAATATAGCACAAAGAATTAAAGAAAGAATAGATGCAGATAAGACGCAAAAGGAGATTGCAGAAGTTTTAGAAACAAACCAAAGCTACTACGCAAAATACGAAAACGGAATCCGTCCTATCCCTGTAAAGCACATAAAAACATTAGCCTTATATTACGGTGTCCGCGCAGACTACATTCTGGGTTTACCCAAAGATCTGAAATGGCCCAGATAAAACTTTTCTTTGCTTAACCATTGGAATTATGCTATGATACACGCATACGGAGGGGGCGGCTTCCGCCGCACATTTCCCTCCTCCAAGGCGCTTTCCCTTTATTTATATGTTTGGAGGCCGCACTATGGAAAAGAATTTTTTTGAAATCATCGACTACGAGGACCGCTACAAGCCGGAACTGTTGGCCCTGTCTCTTCCGTGGCTGGAGGAATACAATCTGGTAGAGCCTGCCGACTTTGAACAGCTGGAACACCCGGAGCGGATTTTGGAAAAGGACGGACACATCCTGCTGGCTCGTGTGGGCGAGGAGATCATCGGCATGATGATGATTGAGCCTATGGGCGATGGCGTTTGCGAGTTCTTCAAATTCGCCGTAAAGGACTCATGGCGCAACCGGGGCGTCGGCCGTGCGCTGATGAACACCTCTTTAGAGTTGGCCCGCGCCATGGGACAGCGCAAGGTGGTGCTCACCTCCCACCACGATTTAAAGGCCGCCCTCCACGTCTACGAGAGCAGTGGTTTCGTCCACCAAAAGCACGACCACGTCGCCTTTGAGCTCTCGGATATTTGCATGCAGAGGGATCTGTAATCCTCTTTTTCTCACATTAAAAAGCCTCCCTGTCGGGAGGCTTTTTTCTCTATATCGACAGGTATTTAACGCTGATGAAAGACGATTTCATCATAACCGGTTTCCGCATCCTGCTCCACATCACAATACCAATCCTCCAACTCTGCCAGCACCAGCTCGCAGGTGGTATTCACCGTACAACCTTCCATGAGATGTCCGCCGATCGTAGACAAGTCCTCCTTAGAAAAGGCCGCATGGAGGTGGCAGCGCTTGGCACTCACCGTTCCCTGTAGGGACACGATCTCACAGGGTTCTTCCACCTCTTGCACCGTGACACCGCTGGCATCCCGGAGCCGAACGCGGCTGACACAGCCCACACCGGAGAGCACCACTGCCAAGTGCAGCTTCTCTTTTTCCGCAAGTTCTCGGATACTGCCCAGCAGGTCATCCCCTCGCCGCAGCCGCTTACAGATGGTTTTCATACCATCGCCCCCTTTTTCTCCATCATACCACAGACTTTACATCTGCGCCAGCGCCGTGTTATAATCCTTAAAAAAGTAAGGAGGGTGCAATCTATGACTATCACGCCGGGAAAATATCGCCACTTTAAGGGTAATTACTATCAGGTCATCGGCATAGCCCAGCACAGCGAGACGTTGGAGGAAATGGTGGTCTATCAGGCCCTCTACGGACAGGGTGGACTATGGGTGCGGCCTGCCGCCATGTGGAATGAAATCGTGGAGCGGGACGGCTACTGCGGACCTCGCTTTGTTCGGGTGGACGAGTGAGTACCCCCGCCTACACGCTGGTGCGCTCTGACCGCCGCACACTGGCCATCCAGATCACGAAAGATGCCCAAGTGGTGGTACGCGCCCCCCGATACACACCGCAGAGCACCATCGATCACTTCGTTGCATCCCAAGAGAATTGGATTCGGCAGCATCAACAGCGACAAGTAGAACGCCTTGCCACCCATCCACCCCACACGGATGCAGAGATTGCCGCACTACGCCAGCGTGCCAAAAAGGAACTGCCGCCGCTGGTGGCGTACTGGGCTGACCGTATGGGCGTCCGGCCCACAGGTTTCCACATCACCGCCGCACGCACCCGCTTCGGCAGCTGCAGCGGCAAGAACAGTCTCAGCTTTTCCCTCTATCTCATGGATTACCCCCAGGAAGCCATTGAGGCCGTGGTCGTCCACGAGCTGGCCCATATCCGGCACAAGAACCACTCCCCCGCCTTTTACGCCGAGGTGGAGCGCTATCTCCCCGACTATCGCCGCCGCGCAAAGCTATTGAAAGGCTAATTTTCGACTACAATCTGTATATTGCGACGTAAAATCTACATTTTGTATATAAAAAGGAGCACATCCATCTGGATGTGCTCCTTTTTCCCTTATTCTGCCTCGCCCCTCACAAGGCAGGGAAATTCGTTCTATTCCCTGTCTTTTCCGCCAAAGAACAGCACCACCGACACGACGATGACCGCCACCGTCAATAAGTGGCAGCATTCCGAATACATCTCGTATAATCGACAGTCTATATCACTTTTCGTATTCGTTCTATTCTCTGTAATCCAACAAAAAAGCGCCCTTCCGGGCGCTTTTTATTAGAATTGATAGCGGCGATACTCCGTGCCGTCCAGTTCCTTGAAGATGACACCCTCTGCATCCAGCATCAGATAGCCGTGGTGCCCCTCGTCCTTGGGCAGCGACACAGAGCCGGGGTTGAGATAGAGGAAGTCCTCATGCTCCGTGCAGGCAGACACATGGGTGTGGCCGTTGAGCAGTATGCCGCCCTTCGCCATAGCCGGGGGATTCTTCTCCCCCCACTGATCGCCGTGGGTGGCAAAAACCAAACGGCTGCCCAGATCCAGGAGGAGGTAGTCCGCCATCACAGGGAACGGCAGCAGCATCTGATCCACCGATGCCTCACAGTTGCCGCGCACCGATACGGTGCAATCCTTCAGCTCGCTCAGCAGTGCCACACACTTCTGAGGGTCATGCCCCTCCGGCAGCGGATTGCGCGGGCCGTGGTACAAAATATCGCCCAGCAGGAGCAGTCGGTCTGCTTTCTCCCGACGAAACGCCTCCACCAGCTTTTCACACCAATAGCCGCTGCCGTGTATATCCGATGCAACCATCCATTTCATACCTTTATCCTCCTATTGTAATCGTGTGTTTATCATAGCACATTTTATTCCGTTCTACCACTGTTTTCTAAAAAAGGAGGAGCGCCTGTGCGCTCCTCCTCTGTGCAATTGTCGCACTGCACTTTTACGGCTGGGTAATCACTTTGCCGTCGTACACCTGCTGGATCAGATCCTTTGCCACAGCCACGGTGGACTCGTCGGGATACATCACATAGGCGTACTGGCTCATGGAATAGGGGATCTCGTAGCCGCCTGTTCCGTTCACGCTGTAAGTGACAATATTCCAATCGCCGCCATGATTCAGCTGATCGCGAACCAGAGAGGCGACCATGTTATAGGGAACGCTGGTCTCAAAGTTCCCCTCCACTGCGCTCAGCAGGGAGTTGTAGTTCTTCAAAATCTCGGGAGAAAGCGCCTTGTTGATGACACCCTGAATCACGGCCATCTGGTTGCGGCCGCGCTGGCGATCACCTTCGCTGAAGGAATACCGCTCACGGGCAAAACGCAGGGCGCTGGCACCGTCCATATGGTTCTCACCCTGACTATAGTAAAAACCATCCACTGCAAACTCATAGTCGGAGTACACGGTAATGCCTCCCAGGCTGTCAATAATATCCTTGAAGCCGCTGAAGTTCACCCGGAAGAAGTAATCCATATCTATTCCATAGATCATGCCTACCGTGTCCATAGACACATCCACGCCATAAATGCCGGCATGGGTCAGCTTATCCGGAATACCATTCGAGATAGACAGCGGGACAAAGTAGTCACGGGGCGTGGACAAAAGCAGGATCTGGTGCGTTTTCGGATTGATCGTGGCCAGAATATTCACGTCGCTGCGGCTTCTGGCGGAAACATCACCGTAGGTGTCGATACCGCTCATGTACACAGTGAAGGTATCGGTTTTTGAATCATTCTTGGGTTTCTCTACCAGCTTATCGCGGAACTCCAGCTGATACACAGAGCGCAGCTGATCCTTGGCGGTTTCATAGCCCTCCATATCATTCAGAAGGCCCAAATAGCCCTCTCTCGTGATGATGGCGTCAACTTCATCATCCATCAGTGCATCGATCATATCTGTCAGCTTGGAGTAAGTTTCCACACGGATCTCTCCCCCCAGCTCCTTATTGATGTGCTGGATCGTCTCCTCCACATGCTCGTAGTCCGGGCACTTAAAGACACCGAAGGTATAGTCTCTGGTATCTTCCAGACTCTGTGCGGGATCTTCCTGCAGGACATATACATCGATACAGTCCACCTGCTCACCCTTGGTGATATTGCTAAGGGTCTGCACGCCGCGGTTCAGATAGAGGCCTCCCAGCAGCAGCACTGCCGTCATAATAAGGCTCAGGACAAAGCCGGTCCAGAACCGTCCCTTATGCTTGTGGTTCGATACCAGAAAAATTTCCAGCACCAACAGCGCGAAAAGGGCAATGCAGGCAGGAACCATGTACTTTGCCGGCAGCAGCTGGGCACGCAGCAGCATCAACGCAAACCCCACATGCACTACCGTTATGATGACAGCCACAAGGATGCCCGGCGCGGTAAAACGGCGCTGCCGTTTTTTCGCCGTCGACTCATTGCTTTGGTTTTTCACTCTATTGCTCATCGGTTGTAATCTCCCTCATTTCTAATCTTTCTTGATAATTTCTGTCATATTCTTTATATTATAATGCTTTTTTTCAAAAATACAACTACGAAAAATACAAACTACGCCCGCTTCCCCTCTGTCCCCCCCTCAAATCTACACAAAAAAGCAGACAGCCCTATGGCTGTCTGCTTTTTATACATTGGAAGCGAAACTGTTACCACTCCAGGTTCTTCTCAGTTTCCTTGCTGAAAACGTGAGCCACGTTGCCACCGAAGGTCAGATTGACCTCGCTGCCCATGGGGAAGTGGGCGGCATCGCCGTTGGTGGGAACGATGACGATCAGATCTCTGCCATCAGCCGTGATGTGCAGATGGACAGAGGAGCCCATCATCTCAGACACGTCTACCTTACCCTTGATACCGTCTGCGCACAGCATCAAGTGATCGGGACGGACGCCCAGAATGATGTCCTGCTCAGGTACGTTCTTAGCAGCCAGACGAGCCTGCTTATCCTCAGCCAGCTCCACACAGATGCTGCCGGTATCCACCACATACTTGCCGTCCTTCTTCATGAGCTTGGCATCCATCATGTTCATCTGGGGAGTGCCGATGAAGCCAGCCACGAACAGGTTGGCGGGGTGATCAAAGACCTCCTGAGGTGTGCCGATCTGCTGGATGAAGCCGTCCTTCATGATGACGATACGGTCGCCCAGAGTCATAGCCTCGGTCTGGTCATGGGTAACATAGATAAAGGTGGTGTTGATGCGCTCACGCAGCTTGATGATCTCAGCGCGCATCTGGTTACGCAGCTTGGCGTCCAAGTTACTCAGAGGCTCATCCATCAGCATAACCTGGGGGTTACGGACGATGGCACGGCCGATCGCCACACGCTGACGCTGACCACCGGACAGAGCCTTGGGCTTACGATCCAGATACTGGGTGATGTCCAGGATCTCAGCGGCCTCACGGACGCGCTTGTCGATCTCTGCCTTGTCCACCTTCTTCAGCTTCAGGGAGAAGGCCATGTTCTCGTACACGGTCATATGGGGATAAAGGGCGTAGTTCTGGAAGACCATGGCGATGTTGCGGTCCTTGGGCTCCACATCGTTCATCTTCTTGTCGCCGATCCACAGCTCGCCGTCGGAAATATCCTCCAGACCTGCGATCATACGCAGCGTGGTGGACTTACCGCAGCCGGAAGGACCGACCAGAACGATGAACTCCTTGTCGGCAATGTCCAGGCTGAACTCCTGAACGGCGACAACGCCCTCATCCGTGATCTGCAGGTTGGTCTTCTTCTCCGGGGCATCGCCCTTCTTTTTCTTCTTAGGCTCGTTGTTGGGGTAAACCTTCTTCAGATTAACCAGTCTTACTTCTGCCATAATTCTTTGACTGTAATCGCCGTGCCTCCGCAAGCAGCGACCTCGTGATAAGCCGAAGCTCTTCACATTACGACAGGTCTCCACACTGCCGCACCGCCAGTCGTAGCGGCCCTTGTTCCTCCTTTTAATTGACCTTTGCACGCCATAAAGTGGAGTGGCCGTGCAGAGGGCGGAATAAGATGCATTTATTTTAACATAGCAAAAAGTCAATTGCAATGGTGCTAAATGCTCATCCAAAGCAAAAAAGTCCGTGAAATCGTAGAATTTCACGGACTTTTTTCGTCATTTTATACACCCAGCTTTTCAAGGGCTGCCATGCGCAGGCAGCAGCAGAAAACAGAGATGGCCTGCTCCAGCTCCTCCACCGGGGGCAGAGACGGAGCGATGCGGATATTGGAGTCCGCCGGGTCAACGCCATAGGGGAAGGTGGCACCGGCACCGGTCATCACCACACCGGCCTCGCGGCACAGCTCCAGCGTGCGCTTGGCCGTACCCGGCATAGCGTTGAGGGACACAAAGTAGCCGCCGTGGGGACGCTCATAGTGAGCAATATCCAGCGGGGCGACCTCCTCGTCCAGTGCATGAAGCACGGCGTGGAACTTGGGGCCCAGAATCTGACCGTGGCGGTGCATCAGTTCCAGCGTATGCTCCCGATCCTTCAAAAAGCGCACATGGCGCAGCTGATTCATCTTATCATAGCCGATGGTCTGCACGCCCATGATCTTGCTGAAATAGGCGATATTGGCCTCGCTGGTAGCCATCACAGAGATACCGGCGCCGGGGAACGTCACCTTGGAGGTGGAGGCGAACTCATAGACCATATCCGGGTTGCCATACTGGGCGCACAGGGAGATAATGTCCGCAAAGGGTACGAACTCTCCATCAAACTCGTGGATGCAGTAGGCGTTATCCCACATGAGCATGAAATCCGGAGCGGCGGGCTTCATGGAGGCAAGGCGCCGGATGGTCTCATCGGAATAGATGATGCCGTCGGGGTTGGAGTACTTGGGAACGTTCCACATACCCTTCACCGCCGGGTCTTTGATCAGCTCCTCCACCACATCCATGTCGGGGCCTTCCGAGGTCATGGGTACGGTGATGAGGGTGCAGCCCAGCGACTCCGTTACCCGGAAATGACGGTCATAGCCGGGTGCGGGGCACAGCCACTTCACCTCGGGGAGCTTACTCCAAGGCTTCTCGCTGTGGGCAAGGCCGTTGGTAAAGGCCATGGCCACGGAGGCGTACATCAGCTGCAAGCTGGCGTTGCCGCCGACGAAGCACTGCTCCGGCTTGCAGCCCAGAATATCGGCAAAAAGGCGGCGGGCCGCAGGCAGGCCGCACAGCTCGCCGTAGTTGCGGCTGTCGATGCCGTCGCTGAGATAGTCCTCCGGACGGGTCATGCCCTCGGTCATGCCCATGACCATGTCCAGCTGCTCACGGCTCGGCTTACCGCGAGCCATATTCAGCTTCAGTTCCAGTGCTTTCAATCCCTCAAACTTCTCCGTAAGGGCAGCATATTCCGCCTGACGCTGCTCCTTCGTCATCTCTGTATATTTCATTACTAAGACTCCTTTTGTGATGATTGTCTAATGGGTGTAGTGTAGCACAAAATGCCAAAAACTACAATTATTTTTCCACATTGCTTACAGGCGATCCGCCCACTCCTGCTCCCGGAAGCCCACCAGTACAAAGTCCTCTCCCTCCAGAATAGGACGCTTGACCAGCATACCGTTGCTGGCCAGCAGATCGATCTGCTCGTCCTCCGTCATGGTGGGCAGCTTGTCCTTCAGCTGCAATTCCTTGTAGACGAGTCCACTGGTGTTGAAAAACTTCTTCAGCGGCAGACCCGATTTTTTCAGCCAGCGGCGCAATTCTTCCGCGTTGGGATTCTGGCTCTTGATATCCCGCACCTCGACGTTAATATTCCGCTCTTCCAGCCACTTATATGCCTTGCGGCAGGTGGAGCACTTTTCATAGCATACAAACAGCATTTTCATGCCTCCTTTTAAAACTCACGCAGGACAAGATCGGTCGCACCCGGGCCAACGCCCGTTTCAACGCGCAAAACGCGGGGATGTTTCCCGTATTCTTCCCGCACCATATCCCGCAGGGCGGTGCCGCCGTGGAATCCATGGATACAGCGGATCCGGTAGGTGCCTCCCGACGCACGCCGCAGCGCCGCGTCCAGTGTCACCTTTGCCTGATAGGTATTCTTCCCGTGGAGATCTACCTCCATAATGCCGGCTACCATTTTCACCGCCCCCTTTCCTGCTGCTATTTTAATAGAACGAAATTGAAGTTGCAATACTTTCCTGCTATAATAACACCATTCTATGGAAGGAGCACAACTATGAAGATCCTTGTCCTCTCCGATTCCCACGGAAACATGCAAAATATGTGTACCTGTGTGGAGATGCTGCATCCCCGCCACATCCTCCATCTGGGCGACTGCATTCGGGATGCGGAGGAACTCCGCCGCCTGTACCCGGACATTCCCATGGACACCGTCCCCGGCAACTGCGACTGGGGCTGCGCAGATCCCGGCGAGCGGCTCATTGAGGTGGGCGAACGGCGAATCTTGATGATGCACGGCCACACCCGCGGCGTCAAAGAAACCACCATGCGCGCCCGCTATGCCGCCAAGGAGTACGGCGCGGATATTTTGCTCTTCGGTCACACCCACCGCGCCTGCGTGGATTATGACGGCTCTCTCCACATGATGAACCCCGGCTCCATCGGCGACCGGGCGCGCCCGGCCTACGGCGTGATCACCATTGAGGGCGAAAAGACGGACTGCTCCGTCTATTTATTAAAGTAGTATAAGGAGACACACTATGTTTTATATCGGCTGCCATCTCTCCCCCTCCGCCGGCTATCGGGCCATGGGCGAGACAGCTTTATCCATCGGCGCTACCACGTTTCAGTTTTTCACCCGCAATCCCCGGGGCAGTAAAGCCAAAGCCATTGACCCCGAGGATATGGCGGCGCTGCGCGCATTGCTGGAAGAACACCACTTCGGCCCGCTGGTGGCGCACGCCCCTTACACCATCAACCCCTGTTCCAAGGATGAGCGCACCCGGGAGTTTGCCCGCATGACTTTGGAGGATGACCTCAAGCGCATGGAGTATCTTCCCGGTCAGTTTTACAATTTCCACCCCGGCAGCCACACCGGGCAGGGCATCGAAAAGGGCATCGAACTCATTGCCGACGCCCTCAATACCGTTCTGCGGCCGGAGCAGCAGACCATCGTACTGCTGGAGACCATGGCCGGCAAGGGCACCGAGGTGGGTGGTCGGTTTGAAGAACTGCGGGAGATCATCGACCGGGTGGAGCTGAGCGATAAGCTGGGCGTGTGTCTGGACACCTGCCACGTCTCCGACGGCGGCTATGACATTGCCGGAGATCTGGACGGCGTACTGACGGAATTTGACCGGGTGATCGGTCTTTCCCGGCTGCACGCCATTCACACCAACGACTCCCTCAATCCGGTAGGTGCCCATAAGGATCGCCACGCCCGGATCGGCGAGGGCTATCTGGGCAAGGACGCTTTCGAGCGCATCATCAACCACCCGGCTCTGCGCCATCTCCCCTTCGTGCTGGAGACGCCCAACGAGCTGCCCGGCTACGCCCAGGAGATTGCCCTCCTCAAGTCCCTACGGACAGAATAAGCGCCACATATTGATTTCTTATTTTCTTCCCTTAGAGGTCTTTCCATGAAAAAATTAAGTACCTGGCTTGGTAAACTTTTGGGATACGGCATCACAGCGCTGCTTATTTTCGGCGTATTTTCCCTTGTGGCACTGTTCGGCGGTACGATCATGCACTTTTTCGGCTTCACATATGCATCCGCCGGCAGCCTTATTTTGTTCTTTGTCCTTACAGGTTTGGCAGGTCTCCCCTGCGAAATTCTGGCAAAAGCCCTGCCCATGGCGCTGCTGCACATGGAGAAGATCTCAAAAAACGCAGCGCGCGTATTATTCGTTCTTCTGGATATGACCGTCACCGTTTTTTTCATGCTGCTTGTGGACTATCTGATGGATAGTGTAGCGGCAACGGATCTATCGGTGATCGTCATTGCCTTCATTATG
This sequence comes from Oscillospiraceae bacterium, assembly GCA_020025345.1. Lineage (GTDB taxonomy): Bacteria > Bacillota > Clostridia > Oscillospirales > Oscillospiraceae > Vescimonas. Next base: position 28,354 of record JAHHSH010000012.1, read on the forward strand.
GCCATGTGCAGTGTGAAAGATATCCGGGAACGCCCGGAGGATACGAAAGAATCGTCGCCCTCCCACAAAACGGATGATTGAGACACTTTTCCACTAACCATAAAAGAGAGCACTGTTCCCCTTTCCGAGACAGTGCTCTCTTTTTATGCTTGCTTATTTGCCCGCCCGTTTCTTAGCGAAGGCGGCTTTTTTCTTGGGGGACATGGGCGGCTTCTGTCCCGGCGTATTCTTCTTTCCCCGGTTGGAGGCTGCTGCGTGGTTTGCTCCACGGGCAGCCTTTGTTCCGTAGTTGGAAGCCGCTGCGTGCGCAGACGCCTGTCCACGGTTGGAGCGACTCTCCTTGCGGCGATCATCCCGACCACGGCGCGGCTCCTCATGGGAGGCGTTCTTGCGCCCGCCGTTCTTATTGTGGCTGCCGCCCTTCTTTTTGCCGTGCTCCTCGTCCTTTTTACCGTAGGTGTGGCCCCGCTCCGGGCGCACCAGACATTCCTTGCCGTAGCCGATGAGATCGGTTCTCCCCGCCTTTTCCAGCGCCTCAAACACCAGCGGCCGCAGTTGGGGCTTGCCCCACTGGAGAAGGGCTCTTTGCAGCGCCTTTTCGTGGGGGTCACGGGCCACATACACCTCGCTCATATCGCGAGGATCAATGCCGGTATAGTACATACAGGTGGAAATCGTACCGGGCGTTGGATAAAAGTCCTGCACCTGCTCCGGCTGACGGTTGATACTCTTGAGGAATTCCGCCAGCTGCACCGCGTGCTGCAATGTGCAGCCGGGATGGGAGGACATGAGATAGGGCACCAGATACTGCTCTTTCCCGCCCTTTTCGTTCAGTCTGCGATACTGCGCCCAGAACTTCTCAAAGACATCGAAGTGGGGCTTGCCCATATAGTCCAGCACCGTGGAGACACAGTGCTCCGGCGCCACCTTCAGCTGGCCGCTGATGTGATGGTTCACCAGTTCCCGGAAGAAATCCTGATTCTTATCCTCCAGCATATAGTCATAGCGCACACCGCTGCGGACAAAGACCTTCTTGATGCCGGGAATGGTGCGCAGCTCCTGCAGGAGTTTGATGTACTCGCTGTGGTCGGGATCCAGATTCTTGCAGGGCGTGGGGGCCAGACAGCTCTTGCCCTTGCACATACCGTGCTCCTTCTGCTGGGCGCAGGAGGTGTGGCGGAAGTTGGCACTGGGGCCGCCCACATCGTGGATATAGCCCTTGAACTGGGGATCCTGCACCAGCATCTCGGCCTCACGCTTCACTGACTCGATACTGCGGGAAGTGACCATGCGGCCCTGATGGAAGGCCAGTGCGCAGAAGTTACAGCCGCCGAAGCAGCCCCGGTTATGGGTGATGGAGAAGCGCACCTCCTCAATGGCAGGCACTTCCTCGGTGTACATGGGGTGTACCTCCCGCACATAGGGCAGGTCATAGAGCCGATCCAGCTCCTGCCGCTGCAGCGGCTTTGCCGGGGGATTCACCACCAGCAGCCGCCCCTCACACCACTGCAAAATCGCCTTGCCGCGGATGGGGTCGTGTTCGTCGTACTGGATCTTGGTAGCCTTAGCATAGGCCGTTTTCTCGGCGCAGACCTCCTCATAGGAGGGGCAGTAAACCTTATGATATTTACAGCCGCTCTCGTCGGCGGCGATGTAGGCAGAGCCGGGGACATCCGTAATGTCCGAAATTTTCTCCTTACGGGAAAGACGTCTTGCGATCTCGCGGGTCGCCCGTTCGCCCATGCCGTAGGTCAACATATCCGCCGGGGTATCAAAGAGGATGCTGCGGCGCACCTTATCGTCCCAGTAGTCATAGTGGGCAAAGCGGCGCAGTGAGGCCTCCATGCCGCCGATGATGATGGGCGTATCGGGGAATGCCTCCCGCGCACGATTGGCATAGACGATGGTAGGCCGGTCGGGGCGATAGCCCATCCTGCCGCCGGGGCTGTAGAGATCCCGGGAGCGGCGCTTCTTCGCCACGGTGTAGTGCGCCACCATGGAGTCCAGATTGCCGCCGCTGATCAAAACGGCGTACCGTGGCTTGCCCATGGCCAGGAAATCCTCGCAGTTCTTCCACTCCGGCTGGGCCAGAAAGGCCACGCGGAAGCCGTCTGCCTCCAGCGTCCGGGCGATCAGCGTCGCACCGAAGCTGGGGTGGTCGATATAGGCGTCGGCCGATACCATCAAAAAGTCGTAGTAGTACCAGCCCCGCTCGATCATCTCCTCCCGGCTCACCGGGAGAAATTCAAATCCTCTCATATTTGGTCCTCGTATCCGATATATTTTTCTAAAATGTCCTCCCCGACAGGGCAGAAACCGTATTTCTCAAAAAAGCCGCGGCAGGCTTCATCGCCGCAGCGCAGGCGCAGCCGATCCCGACCACGGGCGCGGTAGAACTGCACCGCCTGTCCCAAAGGCGGAAGCCCCAGCTTCCGACCGCGGAAGGCAGGAGCGATCCAGTACCGGCCGATCCAGCCGATTTTGTCCGTCTCCTCGTCCGTCAGGAACTCCACAAGGCCCATGATCTCGCCGTCCATGGAGACGGCAACCCCCGGCGTGCCGGCCTTTACTGTCACGCCCAGCTTTGCAAGGGCCTCGACAGCCGCCGCATCGATGGGGCCGTAGTCCTCGCCGTTGTCGAACATCTTCTTGTCTTTCCACCACTTCTGCTTGCCCAGTGTGGAGAGATCCTCCGCCAACAGATGGCTGTTGTCATCCCGGAATACCACACGCAGCCGGCCGTTCTCCGCCTCCAGCAGCGATACAGCAGTATTATCCCCGTGGGGCGTGCTGCCCAGCTCCGCCAGAGACAGTCCCTGCAGCGAACCGATGGTAATGCGCAGTGCGGCGCCGTGGCTCACCACCGCCACGGTTTTCCCCTCGTTTTCCACCGCGATTTTTTGCAGCTCCGCGATCATGCGATCCCGGACATGGGATGCCGGCTCGCCGCCCTCGATCTGCCATTTGGACAAATCGCGGTTAAAATTATACATCTGCTCCGGGTCGTGGGTGGTCAGATCCTGCCATGTGCGGCCCTCCCAGCTGCCCATGTCCACCTCCCGCAGCTCCCGCCGCTGCTGCAGTGGCAGCCCCTTGGGGCCGCAGATGGCCTTGGCAGTGGTGCGGGCGCGGAAAAGATCACTGCTGTAGACAGCATCTACCGGAATATCGGCAAAGCGTTTTTGCAGCGCGGCGATCTGACGATAACCGCGCTGAGTAATAAGGCCGTCATAGTGTCCGTGGGCAATGCGGTAGACATTGCCCTCCGCCTCAGCATGACGCACCAGATAAATTTTAGTCATTGTCTGCTCCTTTACATCACCGTGATCCATTGCTTCAAGTCTTTCACGGCTGCCACCGGGTCTGCGGCATACCGGATCTCACTGTCTGCCACCAATGCTTTTCGCCCAAAGTCGTCAAAGACATAGCCGGCAGTCGCGTGGTTGGCATTGATCACGATCAAAAAGGCATCCTCCAGACGGCGGGGTTTTCTTTTCCCGTATTTTTTGTTGTAATCGCTCTGTCGACATGGAGTGACGCCTTTATATTATGTTATTTTATTTATTATAAATGTTTCTCCTGTTTTTGGCAATGTATTCTCTGGTTTTTTCCAACTTCTCCGGGCATACTACCTTCGTCGCAGGAAAAGGAGTGATCAAAGATGTGTCGTACCGGCTCATTTATATGCGGTATCTGCATTGGCCTGACGGTCGGTGCATGTGTGTGCCTGATGGCTGACCCACAGCTGCGTCCCGGTAAGCATACGATGGAAAAAACCATGCGCAAGGTGGGTAAGTCTGTGGATTCGGCCATTGAAAACGTGGCAGACATGATGGACTAAGACACCCCGGGCATCGCAAAGGCAAAAACGGGGCGGCAACTGCCGCTCCGTTTTTGCTGCTTGTCCCCATTTAGGGCGGAAAAAGCAGCGGACATAAATTTTCATGACAAATTTTCGTTTTTTCCTTGACAAGTTAAATTTCTCTGGTATAATAATCAATGCTGTACAAAACAGCGACAATCTATGGAGTAGTATCGAAGTGGTCATAACGAGCACGATTGGAAATCGTGTTGTCGCCATAAGCGGCACGAGGGTTCAAATCCCTCCTACTCCGCCAAAATCGGTGATTGCAATATCACCCGAAAAATCCTAAAGCCAAAACGGCTTT
>JAHHSH010000013.1 GCA_020025345.1 Oscillospiraceae bacterium
ACAGATTTTCTGCCGGGGTGGTTTTCTATTGTAGGGGATAGGGAACCGCGGAAGCGATTCGATAGACGGTACACTTATTTGTGACGCCCCAGGCGAATGCATTCCAGAAGATATGCCATCAGATTGACACCCCAGAGGAGCATTACCAAAAAGATGGGCAGAATACCGATGTCTACCACCATACTCAGCAGCACCAGAAGAATCCACAGCCCCAGACAGGTATGGTTCACGGCGTTAAAGGACTTAAAGGAGGCTTGCCCAATCTGGCGCTGCTCGTTCTCGTCGCAGCTGGCAACCCATGTTTTCTGAAAGTTCATATCATAGACGCTGCCCTGCTTCTCCGGGTTCATCTTCCGGGTCAGATCCACTGCCTTTTGACCCAGAAAGACCTGACCTGCTATGGAGAGGGTAAAGGAGAGGAGGAAAAGGGGAAATCTGGCGGGGCTGATCGAAGGCTGCAGGCCTGCGCCAAAGAAGAAAAAGCTCAGCACAGTGCAGAGATTCGCCAGCAGAGAGCACCAGCTGAGCTGCGCATCAGCACGCTCCATAGTGTCCTCGTTCTCACCGTCCCAGTGCTGGAAGATGGTGCGGGCTTTGTGATACATCCAAACGCTTGCACCCAGCAGAAGAGCGCTGCTGACCCAGATCGACCAAGGGATCGCGGCAGCAAAAACGCGGATAAAGCCGGCTTGCATGGTTTCCGGCAGAGTGCTATTTCCGAAATGAACCACGGCAAAACCTGCAAGACCGCCGCCCAGAGCGCACAGCAGCAGGATCATCATAAATTTCGGAAATGCCTTCCGGTTGGCGCTTTTTTCAACTTTCATTTTCGTTGTCCTCCTTATATGCAAAGATGTCCTCGACCGTCACGCCGCACAGCTTGGCCAGCTTGAGTGCCAGCGTCACAGAGGGGGAGTAGTCGCCTCGCTCAATCTGGCTGATGGTTTGCCGGGATACACCGGCCAATCGTCCCATCTCCTGCTGGTTTACACCTAGACGGGCCCGATATTCCTTCAAATGGTTTTCTAAGGGCATAGGAGGCCTCCTTTCCAAAATGACTTATTTACTTGTCAAATTGACAACTATACTTGTCAATTCGTAAGATAGCATACGGAGCATTCCTTGTCAATAGCGAATATGGGGAGAACGGCAGAAAAAGGCCACCGGATGTGTGATCCGGTGGCCTTTTCAATAAGTTTTATTTCCACTTGGCCTGTGGGGGCAAAATTAGGGGAAAATATCTTTAAATTCGTCCTTTAAAATGTCGTTGATGACATCTTTTTGGATCACGAATTCCGGGCAGCCCATAGAGCCGGGGGCTACCTCGTATTTATCAAAGGGGATCACAAGATCGCCGTCGTCGTTGAAATAGAAGTTGTGTTCCGGGGCGACATCGGCAAATTCAAATCCAAAGCCGGCGGTTTTCATGAAGTATACCTGTGTATCGTCTGATGCACTGCGCTGGCGCATCTGCTCTTTGATGTTTTCGGTGAGCGCCTTGCCGAAATCCGGGGTGTTGAACAGATCCCCTAATTTGATGATTTTCCCGGATTCTTTGTCAATATGATAATATTTGAAATAGCTGGAGCCGCTTCCGGCTTCGATGTGTACGGCGAGCTTCAGCGTAAACCAGCGCGCGGTATTGGTCTGCACATTGTAGTCGGTATAAAGGGACTGATGCCCCGCTGCGCCGATGCCCTCCATATCGCTGTAAAATTGATCCACCAATGTTTGCGTGAGGGCATCTACATCCTGATTGATATGATCTGCGGCGCTGTTGTTGGCATCATAGGAGATGTTGGGCACGACCACATCCATTTCGTGGGTGGGGTCAGAGTAAAAATAATTGCGGATGGTGACCACGCGGATTAAATCTCCGATGAGGGGGATTTTTTGCAGGGACTGTGCGTAGGCCACACTGACATTCGGCATAATGAAGATGAGGAGAAAAGCGATACAGGCTGCCGCCATGGCCATTTTCGGCCGTGCGATAGAGCGCCGTACGGGTGCTTTTTCTGTGCGGGGCAATGTGGAAAGCGTTGCCTCCACCCGGCTTTGGACGGAGTCCGGTATGTTGATTTTTTCTTTTGCTGCCATTTCACGGAGTTTTTTATCAAATTGATTCATCAGAAAAAATCCTCCTTATTTAAAGACTGTTGAAGCATCGTCCTTGCCCTGGAGAGCTGCTTCTTCACCGCAATGGCAGAACTTCCGGTTATTTGGGAGATTTCCATAATGGATAAATTCTCATAATAAAACAGAAATACGACCGTGCGATAGGGTTGACGCAAGCGTTCTACGGCGTCTCTTAAAACCAGCTTGGTGGAGATATCCTCGTGGCAGATCGGATCGGCAAGATCGGGCTGCTCCTCCAGTGTCTGTGCCTGCGGATTACGACGAAGCATTTCCAGACAGGTATTGCGCACGATTTTGAGAAGCCAAGCACGGAAATGACGCGGGGTCTTGAGCTGTGAGAGATTGCTGTAGGCCTTCAGGATCGACTCGCTGATGGCATCAGCGGCATCTGCATCGTTGCGCAAAATGGAGAAAGCCAAGGCGTACATAGTATTCTGATAAAGTCTTACCTTTTCGCAAAATTCGTCACGGGACATCTAAAACTATTCCTCCTTTATCAAAAAGGCGGACTGCATGGCAATCCATTCTCCCCAGTGAATATAGTGCTTTGCATACGGATGCGCGCCATCTGAGGTGTATTCTTCTGCAAGATTCCCGTGGCCATCATCAAATTCCGAATTTACATCCATGTAAAAGATGGTTTCGCCGTTGGCCATCTGGGAGAGTTTGTTGTTGAAAGCATCAATGGTGGAATTTTTAATATAGGAATGGGACGTAGACATGGCCTCTGTGACATGGAGGTTGCCCATAATGAAAAGCGTTGCGTTCGGCTGCAATTCACGGATGGTGTTCACCAAATCACTGTAGACACCGATGGTCTGCTCCAGGTTATATCCTAATTCGTTGATGCCCAGCATTACATAGATTTTACCATAAGATTTATGGGATAACAATTCGGTCAGCGTCATCTTTCCAACATTGGGAACAGAAAGAGGCTTATCGTGGATATTATAAACGCTCATTCCCTCGCAGGTAAAGAAATCCGCACTTAGCCCCGAATACTCCATCAGTCCCGTAACACGGGAGTCTCCGATAAACAGCGCATCGTTCATGCTGACAGGCTCCGGCGGCGCGACGGGTTCGGCGGGAGGTGCTTCCGGCTGGGGGGGCTGGATGGGTTCGGCCTCCTGCTTATGGGCAGTTTCTGCCATATTTGACTCCGGCTTCGGGTCGGATGGCGTCTCTTGGGGAGCAGATTGACCGCAGCCGGCAAAGGACAATACGAGCGCCAGGAGCAAGGCGATGGATAAGAGATGTTTGGTAAATTTTTTCATGATAGAGACTCCTTAGAAACGGAAATATAAAAAGGGATCATCTAGCCCTCGATACATGAAATAGGTGCAAGAGCCGACGATAGCAAGGCGAATCAGCCACAGGACAACCTTGGAGTGGATCTTTTGCAAAAGGGAATAGGGGAGCTTGGTGATAAACAGGAAGCCCACAAGGAAGAACGGATAATAGAGATTCCAGTATTTCAGATAGTCATAGCGGAAAGCTGACCACGGCCCCTGTCCGAAGAAGGGGAAGAGCCGGGAAAACAGAATGCCGATCTGACCGATGTCGTCGATGGCAAACACGGCCCACGTCAGCGGAATGAGCAGCGCCATATAGAGATGCCCCAGCAGGGGCACGCGATCCAGCGCTTTGCCGTAGCTGTATTTCTCCAAAGTGATGAGAAAAAAGAGAACGGCGCCCCATAGGAGGAAGTTATAGCCTGCGCCGTGCCAGATGCCGGTCAGCAGCCACACGATGAGAAGATTGCGAATGGTCAAAAGACGACCGTTTCGATTTCCGCCCAAGGGAACATAGACATAATCCCGGAACCAATTGCCCAGCGTGATGTGCCAGCGCCGCCAGAACTCGGTCATGGAGCGGGAGAGATACGGAAAATCGAAGTTGGTGGGGAGCTGGAAGCCCAGCATTTTACCCAAGCCGATGGCCATGAGGGAATAGCCGTAGAAATCAAAAAAGAGTTGGAGGGAAAAGGCGACGATGCCCATCCATGCCAGCGGTGTGGAAATACTTTCAAAGCCGATGGCATTTATATCGCCCCAGAGCTTTCCAATAGGATTTGCCAGCAAGATCTTCAGCCCCATGCCGAAGATGAAAATACCAAGCCCGTAGCTGACGTCGGATTTACGGATCTCCCGGCAGGGGAGATCGCGGCGCACCTCGTTGTAGGTGACGATGGGGCCTGCAATCAGCTGGGGGAACATGGAGAGATAGACGAAAAACTGCAGCGCACTTTTCTCTGCGGGGACGGTACCCCGATAGACATCGACGATATAGGAGAGACCCTGAAAAGTGTAAAAGGAAATTCCGATGGGGAGCAGGATTTTAAAGGAGAGCCCGTGCCCGGAGAAGAGCGTGGATATTTCACCGGCAATAAATGGGAAATATTTGAAGAATCCGAGACAGAGGATGTGAAAGAGAATGCCCAGCCATAAAATCAGCTTTTTGCGCCGTACAAAGCGTTCCATCCCTCTGCCGACGAAATAGTCGATGGACATACTGAGGATAAAAAGTAGGAAATGTCCCGGCACCATCCATGTGCCCACAGCGTAAAAGCAAAGACTTCCCATGAGAAGAATGCCGTTGCGCATTTTGGGAGGAACGGCGTAGTATGCGCCGAAGAAGAGGGGCATGAAGATATAGAGAAATTCGAGACTGCTAAAAACCATATGACACCGCCTGTTTGATTGACCTATTATATAGATGCAGGCAGGAGAAAAAGGTGACAGGAATTTTCAAAATTTTTCAAAATCTTTTTTGCGGCGGGGGATGGGGCGGTGATTTGAACAGAAAAAAGCCGGGTGCGGAGAGTTTGTCTCCACACCCGGCTTTATATGCGGGGAAGGACATCCGCGCGCTGCGTCCTCTTATTTGCGCAGCTGGGGGATGGCGTTCATCTTCTTCAGGGACTCTACAATGATGGCAGAGAGAATGGCGCCGCCGGCGGTAGAGATGAGGAAGGGAATGATGTAGACATAAAATGCAAGGTCACCGGCAGATTTCCCCATAAAGAGGATGGCGACGGGATAGGCGCACAGACCACCCAAAATGGCGGTGCCGAAGACCTCGGCGATGTAGGTGAGCCAGGTGTTCTTGGTTTTCCAGAAGACCAAACCGCACAGCAGAGCACCGAACATACTGCCGGGGAAAGCCAGCAGGGTGCCGAGGCTAAAAAGATTGCGGATAAGGCTGGCGCAAAATGCCACCAGAACACCCCACCAGGGACCCAGCATGATGGCACAGAGAATGTTGACCATATGCTGAACGGGGGCGCATTTGCTGCCGAATACCGGGATAGTAAAGAAACTTCCTACTACGGCAATGGCGCAAAAAACGCCGGCCATAGCTAATTTCCGTGTGTTTTGATTTTTCATGATTTGATCTCCTTTTGATATGAGAACGGAGCAAACAGCGTTCTCAAGTAGTACAAGGGTATCCCCCTGTCTGAGAATTTCGGTCGAAGCTCACTGGCTTCCTCTCACGCCGGAACACGGCTTCCCATCGCTGTTCTACAGGCACAAGGCGCTCCCCTTCTGCCCGCCCCACATCTGCGGGGAAGTGCTGCTCACATCCTTCCAAAAGAAATATGAAACGGAAGGCTCCCACAGGTGCCTTCCGCAAAAAACAAATCTATTTTCCTCCGTTGGCATTACCCACATCAGGTTATCGGTCTAAGGTTATACCTTACTCTCAGCCTGTCTTATAAGCTCCCGTCGCTATGAAATTACTATTTCTTTATACATCAACGGCGCGGGAAAGTCAAGTGGGGCATTAAAGCCCCATTACCATCAGCGTGGAGGTGATCAGTACGATGCTGATGACGATACTGCAGGAATTGATAGCACCGGACAGACCGACATCGCCGCCCAGTTTGCCGGTATAGGGTACGGCGGCAGAGCAGATGGGGCCGAAGGCAATGGCGGTCAGCACCTGGCGGATCTCCAGAGGGAAGGGGAGAACATAGTAGAAAACCAGCGCCAGAACGGCGGAGATGCTGTAGCGAAGGAGCAGGATTTTGCCGATTTGGGAGAGATACCGGCGCTCCAGAGACAGCTCGAAGCCCACGCCCAGCATCAGCATAGCCATGAAGCTGTTGGCGCTGCCGGCGATACCGGCCAGAGTGACCACCGGGGAAGGAACGGGGATTTGGAATGAGGCCATGATCAGCATGATCAGGTAGGTCATGAAAGGGACGGAAGTCAGCAGCTTCTTACCCACGAACTTCAAGGAAATCTTGCCGCCATTGGACAGGGAAGAGGCAACACCGTAGGCGCCGCCGTTGGCAATGACTGCGTTGCCGGCGTCAAAGATGTAACCGGCCACCACTGCGGTAGGCCCGAGAAAACTCTGAACATAGGGCATAGTAAAGCAGCCGATATTATAGCCGGAGCAGTTGATAATGGCAAAAGCTCCATCTTCTGTACTTTTGCGGCGGCAAACGAACCAGCCGGCGGCGGATAAAAGGATACAGCAGCCAAGGGCTAAAAACGCAAGAGAGAGCAGCGAAAAATCAAAGGAAAAAGCGCTGAAATTAGTAATGATGGCTCCGGGGAGGGTAATGTCCAGCACGATATGAGAGAAAATCGGAAAGTCTTCTTTTTTGAAAACATCTGCTTTTTTCAGAACATAGCCCAGTACGATGATGGAAACCAAGCAAGCCGCTTTAATAAGAATATGCAGCAAGACAACCCCTCCTTCTATTTGTAAGGAAATGTATTATAACATACTTTTCTACCTTTGAATAGTTGATTTTCCTTTCACTTTGCGCTGCTTTGGGAAGATTTTCGGGGCAATGGAAATGATGAAGGACTGGGAAACCGTGTCGTGTACTTCCTCCGTCGGCGGGGGATGAAGCATCCGGCTGCGGCCGCAGGCTGACAAGCTGCGCCGCAGCAGTGTTTCGGAGGTGCCCTGTTGGGGCGGCGAGCAAAAGAAAACGCCTTGAAACTTGTGTTTCAAGACGTTTTATGAGAGAAAAAATTACGGTTGCTCCTTGGGGGGCTGCTCCTGCGCGGGGGGATCGGCCGGTGCAGTGTCGCTCTCTGGCGTGGCGAATACCGGTGCCGAGGCAGCCTCCTGATCCCGGTGGACATATGCGCTGGCCTCCAGTGGCATATTCCGCTTGCGCAGCCGCTGGTTCACCAAGAACTTGATGAGTGCCTGCAGACAGGCGAATACGGGCACGCCCAGGAACATTCCCGTGACGCCGAAGAAGCCGCCGCCCACCAGAATGGCCACGATGACCCAGAAGCTGGAGATACCGGTGGAATCGCCCAGAATCTTGGGGCCGATGACGTTGCCGTCCAGCTGCTGGAGCAGCAGCACAAAGATGGCGAAATAGAGGCACTTGAGGGGGTTGACCAGCAGAATCAGAAAAGCGCTGGGAATAGCACCCAGGAAGGGACCGAAGAAGGGGATTATGTTGGTGACGCCGACCACCACACTGACGAGGGGGGTGTAGGGGATCTTCAGCATGGAACAGCCGAAGAAGCAGAGAATCCCGATGATGAGAGAGTCCAGCAGCTTGCCGCGGACAAAGCCGCTGAAGATCCGGTTGGCGGTACGGGCACCGCGCATAATGAGGTGGGAGTCCTTCTCACGGAAGATGCTGTAGAGTACCTTGCAGCAGCGAGCCAGACTTTTCTCCTTGGTGGCCATCAGATAGATGGAGATGATGATGCCGATCACCAGATTCTTGGTGAAGAGCAGCACACCCCACAGGCCGGACCAGAGGCCGTCGGTGAGAGAGGCTACCAGCGACTGCAGCCGCGGCAGCACCTCTTCGCTGAGGAAGGTCTGGGAATTGGTGTGGAACACATCCAGAAGCCGCAGCACCTGCTGGGACAGCTCCGGGTTATTTTCCAGCATGGAGGTGATCCAGCCGTAGGCGGTGTTGTAGTAATTCTCGGCGTTGCTGATAAGTGCATAAATGCTGTCTGCCAGCTGAGGAATCAGCACGCTCATGAGAAGATAGAGCATAAAGATGACCACGGCCCACGTTAAAAAGATGCCGACCGCCCGCAGCCAGGGGCTGTTGGGGGAAATATTGCGGCCTTTCAGTGCCTTGATGTTCTTAAGCGTGCTCAAAATCAACATTTCAAACCAGTTGAGAATCGGGGAGAGCAGATACGCCAAGGCCAGACCATACAGCACCGGCGAGAGGATATCCATCAGCTGGGAAAGAAAATTTAAGAGAGTACTGTCCATAAAGAGTGCATCGAAAAACACCAGAATAGCGCAGACCGTCAGAAAAACAGTCAAGCCCCATTTCCAGTAAGATGCCTTGTCGCGCATGCGTGATTCCTCCTGTGAGTTTTTTTCTATCATATCGAAAAAAGAAGCCTTTTGCAAGAGCAAAGCGGCGGATATTGCAATAGGCGGATACATATATTATAATATCCCATACAAGAGATAAGATGGAAGAAGCCGCTTTTGAGAGCATATAAGAGGTCTACAGGATGAAGAAACTGCTTTTTATTATCAATCCCAAGGCGGGGAAAACAAAATCTCCGGCCCCAATCTTTGATGCCTGCGTCCATTTCTCCAATGCCGGATACCTGCTGCGGATCCGTCTGACAGAGAAGACCGGGGATGCGACCCGGTTTGCGGCGGAGGAGGGCGGAGAGTACGATCTGGTGGTCTGCGCCGGCGGCGACGGTACCTTCAACGAGACGGTATCCGGCCTGATGCAGCTGGAGGAGCGGCCGCCGGTGGGGTATCTGCCCAACGGCAGCACCAATGATTTTGCCGCCAGTTTGCACCTGCCCCTCAACCCGGCCTCCGGGGCGCAAAAGATGATGGAGGAGGGAAAGTGCCAGACGCTGGATCTGGGGACGCACAATGGGCGCTATTTTGCCTATGTGGCCTCCTTTGGCGCCTTTACCCGGTCGTCCTATTCTGCGCCGCAGGCGGCTAAAAATGTGCTGGGGCATCTGGCTTACATTCTGGAGGGCGTGAAAGATCTGGACTCCCTGCGGCCGTATCGCTGCTGCGTGGAGGCCGATGGGGAGAAGTTCAGCGGCGAGTTCATCTTCGGCGCGGTATGTAATTCGACCTCGCTGGGCGGCCTTGTGAAGCTGAAGCCCAGCCTGGTGCAGATGGATGACGGACGCTTTGAGATGCTGCTGCTGCGGATGCCGAAAACACCGGGGGATCTGCAGAATCTGCTGCTGGCACTGACCCGGATGCAGTATGATTATCCTGGCGTTATCTTCCGCCATGTGTCGGAGGTGACAGTGACCACGCAGGAGGATATTTCCTGGTCGCTGGACGGTGAGTTTGCCCCCAGTGCACCGCGGGTGGAGATTCGCAATCTGCCGGGCGCGCTGCGGCTGATGATGTGAGGGCAGGGAAAGTACATATGAACCCGATAAAAGATGAAGGAGCCGAGGTCTTGACCTCGGCTCCTTCTATGGTAAAGAGTGTGTGTTAACAAAAGAAAAATCAGAAGAAGAATTCCCGAATCTGACCGCCGATGACCAACAGCATCAGCAGGGGGGTGATCACAGAGACGCAGACCTTGAAGTAGCCGTAGATCTTCATCTTGTGGCCAGAGGCCTCCACCTCGTCGCGCACCACACGGGGCTTGAGCTCGAGGGAGATCATCACGCACATGAACAGAGCGCCCAGCGGCATCATCAGACCCTCAGAGAGCATATCCAGGAAGTCCAGCCAGCAGTCGTTAAAGGTTGCCGTGATGGTCCAGACGCCGTCCACCAGCTTCTGACCGGGAACCCACAGGCCGTTGCTGCCCAGACCGTCCAGACACACCAGCACCATCAGCGCAGATACGGCCAGTGCGGCGATGAGGGAATAGGCCTTGCGCTTATCACCCTTGCCCTTGGCGGCAGCCACGTCGGTGAAATGGGTCACGATCACTTCCAGCAGAGAGATGGAGGAGGTGATGGCGGCCAGCACCACCAAGGCGTAGAAGATAATACCAAAGACACCGCCCAGAGGACCCATGTTGTCAAACACGTTTTGCAGCGTGACAAACAGCAGGGAGGGGCCGCCCTTGGAACCGTTGGGGTCCAGTGCGAATGCGGCGGGGAGAACGGCCAAACCGGCCATCAGCGCCACGATGGTGTCGAAGATCATGATGGTCAATGCATTTTTGGTGATGCTGTCCTCCTTCTTCAGGTAGGAGCCATAGGTGATCATGATGCCCATACCGAGAGACAAAGAGAAGAACATCTGTCCGCCGGCAGTTGCCAGAACACCGAAGAAGTTTTCCTTCAAAGGCTCGAAATTAGGCATGAACATAAACTTCAGACCTTCCGCCGCGCCGGGAAGGGTGCAGGAACGGATGATGATGACCACCAGCATCACGGCCAGTGCCGGCATACCGACGGTGCAGAACCGCTCGATACCGCCGCGCACGCCGCCCATAACGATGAGCACGCTCAGCAGCAGGAAGACAATGCCGTAGATCACGCCTTCGCTCTGGTTGGTCATGAAGGTGGAGAAAACTTCTGCGCCGGATAGACCGTTGGTGCCCCAGGAGGCGCCAATGAGGTTTCCGAAGTTCAGCACCACATACTTGAGGCAGTAGCCGCCCAGCGTGCAGTAGAAAGACAAAATGAGGAACGGAGACAAGGTGGCCATCCAGCCCAGCCACTTGAATCTGCGGCTGAGAATTTGGTAGGTTTCAATGGCACCCTTACCGGTTTTGCGACCCAGCGCCAGTTCGCCGACCATCACTACATAGCCGCACAGAACGGCCAGAATGAGGTAAATCAGCAAAAAGGCAAAACCACCGTTGCTGCCCATTTTATTGGGAAAGCCCCAGATGTTGCCCAGACCGACGGCAGAACCCACGGCGGCCATTAAAAAGCCGAATGTACTTTTGAAACCTTTTCCTTCGCGCATTTCACTTCTCTCCTTTTCCACGAAACGAGCCTTCTGTTTATTATAAAGAAACCATTTGCCATCGGCAGAAGGGGAAACTCGTGGAATGAACTATTTTGATCCCGCTTTCGGGGAAAGATATGTACATAGTATATAGGAAACGGTTCTTGCCTGCAATAATGAATAATTCCAAAATAGCGAAAGATAGCAGCTGTAATAGAGGTGATATGCACTATAAAGAACGATATATAAATAAATTTATAGAACAGAAACACTGTTAAGTGAAAATAGATGTTTCTCAAGTATGAAAAATTTTCTTTTGGAGAATAGTTTTCTTTAAAAGAAAAAACAAGGGGCGGGAGAGCTGGGGCGCGATAAAGAAGCCCTTGACGCAGTTGGAAAATCTGCTATAATATGAAAACGGTTTTCATTTTCAAATTGGAGGGATGATATGTCCGTATCCTATATTACACGGCAGCAGCGCGCGGTGCTCTCCTGCATCGAGAGCTGTTCCGGCGGCTGCGCCACAGCCGCAGAGTTGGCGGAACTGCTGCATCAGCAGGGGCAGGCTGTTGGCTTGACCACGGTATATCGGCAGTTGGAAAAACTGGAAAAACAGGGCATGGTACACAAGATCGTCACCGATGAGGGGGCGCGGTATCAGTTCTGCGATTGTCGTCGCCGGGGCCACGACTGCTTCTTGATGAAGTGCGAGCGCTGCGGCAGAGTGGAGCACATGGACTGTGACCACTTGGCGCCGCTGTATGCCCATATGTACGAGGCGCACCATTTTCGTGTCAATCCCCAACGCACCCTCTTTTATGGGGTGTGTCAGGCGTGCGCTGAAAAAGTGGAGGAGCAGGAATGAAACGGAGAATTTTTTGCCTGCTGCTCTCGGCACTGTTGGTATTGAGCGTGGGCTGCGGGGCAAAGCCTGCGGCGGCGGAGGACGATGGTCGGCTGCAGGTGGTGTGCTCCCTGTTCCCCTATTATGATTTTGTTCGTGCCATCGGTGGAGAGTATGTGGATGCGCAGCTTTTGGTGCCGGCCGGACGGGAGACCCACAGCTTTGAGCCGACCCCTTTGGATGTTATCAAGGTGTCCCGTGCCGATGTGCTGATCTATAACGGCGGCCACGGCGAATTCTGGGTGTCGGAGATTTTGCAGTCGGCGGGGGAGGAGATCCCCACGGTGGTGTGCATGATGGATCACACCCAGGCACTGGAAGAGGAAATTGTAGAGGGCATGGAGGGGCATCACCACCATCACCATGACCACGAGGACGAACAGCATCACGACCACGAGTGTGAGATCGAGCATCCCCATGACCACGGGGATGACGGCCATGGGGAGGAGATCGAGTACGACGAGCATATCTGGACCTCTCCGGTAGGCAGTAAGGAGCTGTGTCGGACGATTTGCGAGGCTTTGTGCGAGGCGGATCCCGCCCACAAAGCGGCTTATGAGGAGAACCTTGCAAAGTATCTCCAAGAGCTGGATGCACTGGATGAGGCTTTCCGGCAGGTGGTGGCGGAGGGAAAACGGAATTTACTGGTCTTTGGTGACCGTTTTCCGATGCTCTATTTCTGTAAGACCTATGACTTGGACTACCGGGCAGCCTTCCACGGCTGCGCCGGGGATACGGAGCCGTCGCTGGAGACGCTGAAGTATCTGATTGATAAGGTAAATGACGAGCAGATCCCGGTGGTCTATACCATCGAGTTGAGCAGCCGGAAGATCGCCGATGCCATTGCTGAGACGACCGGGGCGCGGGTGGAGATGCTCCACTCCTGCCAGACCGTCTCCCGGCAGGAATTTGATGACGGGGAGACATATTTAAGTTTGATGTGGCGCAATGTGGACGCCTTGAAGGAGGGCCTTTCCTAAGATGGAACAAAAAACACTGATCGCGTGTGAAGACGCGGCGCTGGGCTACGAGGGAAAGCCCATCTGGGAGCATTTGACCTTCTCGGTTCGCAGCGGTGACTATCTGTGCATTGTGGGCGAAAACGGCTCGGGCAAGTCCACGCTGCTCAAGAGTTTGCTGGGTTTGCTCAAACCCCTCAGCGGCAAGGTGCTGCTGGACGATTCCCTGCGCCGGGGTGCCATTGGTTATCTGCCCCAGCAGACCCGGGCGCAGAAGGATTTCCCGGCCACTGTCAGCGAGGTGGTGCTCTCCGGCTTTCTCAGCGCGCGGCGCGGACGCTTTTTCTATACAAGACAGGAAAAAACGCAGGCGCTGATGCATATGGGTAAGTTGGGGATCTTGGAGATGAAGGATCGCTGCTACCGGGAGCTGTCCGGCGGGCAGCAGCAGCGTGTGCTGCTGGCGCGTGCGCTGTGCGCGGCCGGAGAAGTGCTGATTCTGGATGAGCCAGTGACGGGTCTTGACCCCTCGGCGGCGCAGGATCTCTACCGCACGCTGGAATACCTTAATAAGAAAGAGGGCATCGCCATCGTCATGGTGACCCACGATATGCAAAACGCCCTGCACTATGCAGGCACGATTCTCCACGCGGGGCAGAAGCAGTGGTTCTGCGGTTCGGTGGAGGAATATCTGGCTTCGCCCTACGGCAAGCGGTTCGGAGGTGATCGGGCATGAGCTTACTTTTGGAAATGCTGACGTATCCCTTTATTGTCCGCGCCTTCGTGGTGGGCATTCTGGTGTCCCTGTGTGCCTCGCTTTTGGGTGTGCCGCTGGTGTTGAAGCGCTACTCCATGATCGGTGACGGCCTGAGCCATGTGTCTTTCGGCGCGTTGAGCGTGGCCTTGGCCTGCGGCTGGGCACCGCTGCCGGTATCCATTCCGGTGGTGATCGTGGCAGCACTTTTGCTGCTGCGGATGACAGAGCGCAGCCGCATCGGGGCAGACGCCGCCATTGCCGTGGCCTCGGCTTCAGCGCTGGCCATCGGCGTTACTGTTACCAGTCTGACCACCGGTATGACCACCGATGTGGACAGCTATATGTTCGGCAGTATCCTCGCTATGGATCGCCATGATGTGGTGCTCAGCGTGGTGCTCAGCGCGGCGGTGCTGGTTCTCTTTGTGGTGTGCTACCATAAGCTCTTTGCCATCACCTTTGATGAGAGCTTTTCCCGCGCCACCGGCGTGAAGGTGGGCTGGTACAATACGCTGCTGGCGGTGTTGACGGCGCTGACCATCGTGCTGGGTATGCGGATGATGGGCGCGATGCTGATCTCCTCGCTGGTGATCTTCCCGGCGCTCACGGCGATGCGCGTTTTCAAGCGCTTCCGTTCGGTGGTGCTGTGCGCCGGTATTTTAAGCGTGCTGTGCTTCTGCGTCGGACTGACCGGCTCGTACCTCATCGGTACGCCGGTGGGTGCTACGGTGGTGCTGGTAAATCTGGCGGCCTTTTTGCTCGCTTGCCTTTTCCAGCATTTGCGCCGAGGTTGAAAAAAGTGCATGAAACAGGCGCTGCAGGAGGACTGCAACGCCTGTTTTTTCGGGAAAAACAGCAAAAACGACCGGATTTCCTTTGAAAAAACCTTGCAATGATAAGGAAAATGTGGTACACTTCCTCATAGTAAGGTAAGTTGATGCGAGAGTGGACTTGAAAAGTCCGCTCTTTTTCTTGGGCAAATTTCGATCCTTAAAATGTTTGAAATGTGAGGCTTGATATGAAAAAAGTGACCGATCTTGTGGCAGAACTGGCTGCCCCGGCCGTGGAGCGGCAGGGCTGTGAGCTGTGGGACGTGGAGTACGTCCGGGAGGCTGGCCAGTGGTATCTGCGGCTCTATCTGGATAAGGAGGGCGGCGTCGATATCCTCGACTGTGAGGCCGTCAGCCGTGAGGTCAGCGATCTGCTGGATGAAGCCGACCCCATTGAGGCAAGCTATATCTTTGAGGTGTCCTCTGCCGGTGCGGAGCGGGCATTGAAGCGGCCCGGCGATTTTGAGCGCTTCATGGGCAGCCCTGTGCTGGTCAAGACCTACAAGAACCGGGACGGCCGCAAGGAGTTCGCCGGTACGCTGGTGGGCTATGAAAACGGCGACGTGCTGTTGGAGATGGGCAAGGAGACGCTGCGCTTTGCTAAGGCAGAGGTGGCGCTGGTACGCCTGCGGGTTGTATTTTAATGAGAAAGAACAAGGTTTTGAATAGAGAATAGGAGAATCGGATATGAAATGTGAAGAAATCTTTGCGGCGCTTGCCATGCTGGAAAAAGAGCGCGGCATCCCTCAGAACTTCATGATGGGAAAGATCATCCAGGCGCTGACCACCGCCTATAAGCGTGACCACGAGGGTGTGGAGAACGTGATCGTGGACGTGGACGAAGAGCGCCATGAATTGAAGATGTTCGTGCAGAAGGAGATCGTGGAAGAGGTGGAATTCCCCGGCACCCAGATCTCTCTGGCTGAGGCTAAGGCCCTGTCCGCCAAGAACGAGGTGGGCGGCATGGTGAATCTGCCGGTGAAGAATGTAGAGTTTGGCCGTATCGCCGCCGGCAACGGTAAGCAGGTGATTATTCAGGGCCTGCGCGAGGCAGAGCACGGCATGGTCTATGACGAGTTCAACTCCAAGCAGCACGAGATCCTGACCGGTACCGTGACCCGCATCGACCCCCGCTATGGCAACGTGCATCTGCGCATCGTCGGCCCCAGCGGTGAGTCCACCGAGGCTGTGCTGCCCGTCAATGAGCAGGTGCAGGGCGAGGAGCTGGTGGAAGGCCAGATGGTCAAGGTCTATCTGGTGGAAGTCCGCCGCAGCACCCGCGGCCCGCAGGTGGTGATCTCCCGTACCCACCCCGGCCTTGTGAAGCGCCTTTTCGAGCTGGAAGTGCCGGAGATTTTCGATGGCACCGTGGAGATCCGCAGCATCTCCCGCGAGCCCGGTAACCGCACCAAGATGGCAGTCTGGTCTGCCGATGAGAACGTCGATCCCATCGGTGCCTGCGTCGGCCCCCGCGGCCAGCGTGTCAACGCCATTGTGGATGAGCTGCAGGGTGAGAAGATTGATATTATCAAGTACAGTGAGGATCCGGCGGAGTTTATCGCCGCAGCTCTGGCTCCCGCCGATGTGGTGAGTGTACAGCTTGCTGACGAGGGTAAGGCCTGCCGCGTGGTGGTGCCGGACGATCAGCTGAGTTTGGCCATCGGCAAGGAGGGACAGAACGCCCGTCTGGCCGCCCGTCTGACCGGCTATAAGATCGACATTAAGCCCGCCTCCTATCAGGAGTAATCAGAAAAGGAGAGGTGTCGGATATGCCTAAGGTGAAAAAGATCCCCCAGCGCCAGTGTGTGGGCTGCCGCACCATGCGGGATAAGAAGGACTTGATCCGCGTGGTCAAGACGCCGGAGGGGGAAATTGTTTTGGATACCACCGGGAAGAAGTCCGGGCGCGGTGCCTATGTGTGCCCGGAGCTGCAGTGCCTGCAAAAGGCACGCAAGGCGCGTGCGCTGGAGCGTGCGCTGGATGTTGCCATTCCCGGTGAGGTATATGATGCGCTGGAGGCGCAGATGGAAAACGCATGATGGAACATATCTTATCAATGATGGGCCTTGCCAAGAAGGCGGGCAAAGTAGCTATCGGGGAAGAGCCGGTGGGTGCTGAGGCCAGAGCCAAGCACGCCCGTGTGATCCTGGTGGCACAGGATGCCGGTGCCAGTTCCGTACGCCGTGCTTTCTCCTTTGCCGAGTCCGGTGCCTGCCTGTGCCTGACCGTTCCGGCGGATAAGGATCAGATGGGCCGTGCCCTGGGACGCACCAGCTGCGCCATGGCGGCTGTGACGGACATCGGCTTTGCCGAGGCCATTGTAAAGAAGCTGGCCGCGCTGGATCCCGAGCACTACAGCAGTGCTGCCGGACAGCTGGAAATCAAGGCCAAGCGTGCCGCTCAGCGGCGGCAGGAGAAGCTGCAGCACGAGAAGAACGTGCACAACGGCAAAAAGAAGAAAAAAGAGCCCGAAGCGGCCCCGGTTGCGGCTGCGGAGGAGAGAAAAGCAGGGGGAAAATCCCCCGCCCGACCCCATTCCGGTCAGCGCCGCCCTGTGGGCAAGCGCCGACCCCGGACAGAAGCGCCCCGCTTTGCGGGCAGCCGTCCCGTGAAAAAGGGAAAGGGTTCGGTAAAAAAGAAGTAAGGAATTTCAGACGGTGAGGTACAGCCCTGCCGTATCATAAGATGGAGGTGGCTTTATTTGGGTAGCGTAGTCAACAAATATAGAGTGCATGAGGTGGCGAAGGACTTTGGACTGTCCACCAAGGAAATCACGGAGATTTTGACCAAGTACGCCGAGACTCCCAAAAACCATATGCAGGTGCTGGATGACCGGGAACTGTCCTTGATTTTTGAGTATCTGACCCAGCATCATCAGGTGTCCGGGATTCAGGAGATCTTCGCCGAGGGCGCTAAGTCTGCGGAGAAGAAGCCGGAGAGCACTAAGAACGAGAACAACAATAAGCAGCAGTCCGGTGCTCACAGCGAGCGCCAGCCGGCACAGCAGCAGAACAATCATCAGCAGAAGGAACATCAGCAGAACAACCAGCCGGAGCGCAAGCACATGTCCCGCGTGCCGGAGACCCGCGTGGTGGATACCCGTAAGGCTACCAACGTGAATCTGGATAAGTATGATGAGAAGCTGCAGGAGATGGCCGAGAGCCGCAACAGCGGCGGCCATCGCCGTGACCAGAATCAGGGCGGCAAGGAGAAGTTCCGCAACAAGAGACGTAACGGCCCCCAGAGCAACAAGAGCAAGCAGGAGGAGGCCGACCGTATGCGCCGCCTGCGTCTGGAGATCATCAAAAAGACCCCTGTCACCGTGGAAATCGGCGACGAGATCTCTGTGGGCGAGCTGGCAAGCCGCATGAAAAAGACCGGCGCCGAGGTGGTCAAGTGCCTGATGAAGAACGGCATCATGGCCTCTTTGAGCCAGGTGATCGATTTCGATACCGCCGCCATCATTGCCGAGGAAATGGGCTGCAAGGTGGAGCGCGAAGTCGTTGTTACTATTGAAGAGAAGCTGATCGACGACCATCAGGACGCCGAGGAGGATCTGGAGCCCCGCGCACCCGTTGTGGTGGTTATGGGCCACGTTGACCACGGTAAGACCAGCCTTCTGGACTATATCCGTAACGCCCATGTGACCTCCGGCGAGGCTGGCGGCATTACCCAGCACATCGGTGCCTATCAGGTCAAGGTGAAGGGCAAGCCCGTCACGTTCCTGGATACCCCCGGCCATGAGGCATTTACCTCCATGCGTGCCCGCGGCGCCATGGTCACCGATATTGCCATTCTGGTGGTGGCTGCCGACGACGGCATCATGCCCCAGACCATCGAGTCCATCAACCATGCTAAGGCCGCCGAGATCCCCATCATCGTGGCCATCAACAAGATGGATAAGCCCACTGCCAACCCCGAGCGCATCAAGCAGCAGCTCACCGAGCACGGTATCGTCTGCGAGGAGTGGGGCGGTGAGACCATTGTCTGCCCCATTTCCGCCAAGACCGGCGAAGGCGTGGAGAACCTGCTGGAGATGCTGACGCTGACCGCCGAGGTGAGCGAGCTGAAGGCAAACCCCAACCGTGCCGCACAGGGTACTGTGATCGAGGCACGTCTGGACAAGGGCCGCGGCCCTGTGGCCACCCTCCTCGTGCAGAACGGTACGCTGCATCAGGGCGACATCATTATCGCCGGTACCTCCGTGGGCCGTGTCCGCGCCATGGTCAGCGACAAGGGTCAGAAAATCAATACGGCCGGTCCCTCCGTACCTGTGGAGATCACCGGCTTGAGCGAGGCTCCCACCGCCGGTGCCGTCTTTAACGCCGTTGCCGACGAAAAGCTGGCCCGTGAGCTGGCAGAGCAGCGCAAGGAAGAGGAGAAGGCCCGCGCCAATGCCCCCATCACCAAGGTGTCTCTGGAGGATCTGTTCAGCCAGATCCAGGCCGGTGAGATGAAGAACCTGAACCTGATCGTCAAGGCCGACGTACAGGGTTCCGTGGAGGCTGTGAAGAACTCTCTGGAGAAGCTGAGTAACGACGAGGTTCGCGTACGTGTGATTCACGGTGGTGTCGGCGCCATCAACGAGTCCGACGTGATGCTGGCTTCCACTTCGCAGGCCATCATCGTGGGCTTCAACGTCCGTCCCGATACGGCTGCCCGCGACAGCGCCGCACGCGCCAACGTGGATATGCGGATGTACCGCGTCATTTACGATGCCATCAACGAGATCGAGGCCGCTATGAAGGGTATGCTGGCACCCAAGTTCCGCGAGGTTCTGCTGGGTCATGCCGAGGTGCGCCAGACCTACAAGGTCTCCGGCGTGGGCACCGTGGCCGGCTGCTACGTGCAGGACGGCAAGCTGCAGCGTAAGGACTGCCAGATTCGTCTGGTGCGCGACGGTATCGTGATCCACGAGGGTCTGCTGGCCTCTTTGCAGCGCTTTAAGGATTCCGTGAAGGAAGTTGCCTCCGGCTACGAGTGCGGCCTGAGCATCGAGAAGTTCAACGATATCAAGGATGGCGATATTATTGAAGCCTTCACCATGGAAGAAATTCAACAGTAACCATTGACCACTGGGGCGGGCGCGTACGCCCGTCCCGGTTTTTTATTGAAACGGACTATTTGTCCCGGAAAGGAGCAATCAACGATGGCATCAAACCGTATCGGCCGCATCAATGACGAGATCCGCCGGGAGCTCTCCGAGCTTCTGCGCACCGTCAAGGACCCCCGTGTCTCTGAGGCTATGCTGACCATCACCCATGTGGATACCACCACCGACCTGCGCTATGCACGGGTCTATATCACCGCCATGGATCGCACCGGCGAGAAGGATCTCATGCGCGGGCTCAAGTCCGCCTCCGGCTATCTCCGCCGGGAGCTGGGCCACCGGCTGAATTTGCGCTACACCCCGGAGCTGCAGTTCATGGCGGACGACTCCATTGCCCACGGCGCCCATATTCTGGACGTACTGAGCCATGTCAAGCCCCCCAATCCCGCCAACGAGCATATCGTGCTGGATGACGAGGAGTGAGGGTATGATCGATACAAAGAAGGCCGCAGCGCTGCTGCAGACCATGAATCGAATCCTGCTTTTGACCCATGTGCGGCCCGATGGGGACACCATCGGCAGCGCCACGGCACTGTGCCTGGGCCTTCGGGCTATGGGCAAGGAGGCCTATCTCCTCTATAACCCGGAGATCACCGAGACCTATCTGCCCTACGCCGCCCCCTGCTGGGCGCCGGAGGGCTACGAGCCCGACCATGTGGTCAGTGTGGATGTGGCAGTGGCAGATCTGCTGCCGGAGAATGCTGCGCCTTATGGGGAACGCATTGAGCTGGCCATCGACCACCACCCCTCCCACGGCTTTTTTGCCCGCGAGAGCTGTCTCTACGCCGAGGCGGCGGCCTGCGGCGAAATCGTCTATGAGATCCTTCGGGAACTGACGGACATCACGCCGGAGATCGCGCTGCCGCTCTATGTGGCCATCGCCACCGACTGCGGCTGCTTTGTCTACAGCAATACTTCTGCTAAAACCCACCGCATCGCCGCCGCTCTCATGGAGACGGGCATCGATGTGAGCGGGGTGAATAAGCAGCTTTTCCGTACTAAGAGCAAGGTGCGTCTGAAAATGGAGGCGCGGATGGTGTCGGAGATGGAGCTTTTCGACAACGACCGGGTGGTCATTATGAAGATCCCTCTGGCACTGCGAGAGGAGATGCACGCCACGGAGACGGACATCGAGGAGCTGAGTGCTCTGGCTCCCCAGGTGGAGGGCACGGACTGTGGCATCACGCTGCGGGAACTGTGCCCCGGCAAGGTGAAGATCTCTGTGCGCTCCGGCGCGCGCGTCAACGCCAGCGAGGTCTGCGGGCAGCTGGGCGGCGGCGGCCACAAGGCGGCAGCCGGCGCTACCGTGGAGGGAACCTTGGACGAGGTGAAAAATGCCGTGCTCCACGCGGTGGAGACGGTGGTTTCTCAATAAGGAGCATATATGGCCAACGGAATCATCATTATGGACAAGCCCGCAGGCTGGACCAGCATGGATGTGTGCGCCAAGCTGCGGGGAATATTGAAAACGAAGAAAGTAGGCCACGCAGGAACACTGGATCCCATGGCCACCGGCGTGCTGCCCGTGTTTGTGGGACAGGCCACCCGTGCCGTCAGCTTCGCGGAAAATGGGCGCAAGGAGTATGTGGCGTCCCTCCGTCTGGGTCTTGTGACCAATACGCAGGATACCTCCGGCGAGGTGCTGGAGGAGCACGAGGTCAACGTCACGGAGGAGGAAATCGCCCGTGTGCTGCCCCGGTTTACCGGGGATTTGCAGCAGATCCCGCCCATGTTCTCCGCCATTAAGGTGGGGGGTAAAAAACTCTATGAACTGGCCCGGAAGGGGCAGGAGGTGGAGCGCAAGAGCCGCCCGGTCACCATCTACGAGCTGGAGCTTCTGGGCCGGGACGAGGCGGGGGATTACCGGCTGCGCATCCTCTGCTCAAAGGGAACCTATGTGCGGACACTGTGCCACGACATCGGTGCGGCCTTGGGCTGCGGCGGGTGTATGAGCGCCCTGCGGCGCACCATGGCTGCCGGATTTACGCTGGCGGACAGTGTGACGCTGGAGACGGTGCAGGCGGAGGGGGAGAGCCTTCTTCGTCCTGTGGACAGCCTTTTTGCCGACAGCCCCGCCTATCAGATCCGCCATGAGAAGGTGGATAAGCTGTGCCGCAACGGCAATTCCTTCACGGTGCATGAGCCGCTGGCGGACGGTACCTATCGGGTCTACGGAATGGACGGCACCTTTTTGTGCCTGAGCCGTCTGGAGAGCGGCACCATGACCGCCCTCAAAAACTTTTTCGGAGCGTGAGAGAATTGAAACAACCAACTGTCATTGCACTGGGCTTTTTTGACGGCGTACACCGGGGACACGGCGCACTGCTGCGCTGCGCCGCCCAGCGTGCACGGGAATTGAATGCCCGCAGCGCCGTTTTTACCTTTGACCGCCCGCCCAAAGAGGTGGTCACCGGCAAGCCGGTCTACCTCATCAACTCCACGGAGGATCGCCGGGAGCTGATCGAGCGGATCTACGGCATTGACGAGGTGATTTTTGCCCCGTTTGATGACAAGATGATGCACTGCTCGTGGCAGGATTTCGTCACGAAATTGTTGGTGGAGGAGCACGGTGCGGTCCATCTGGTGGCGGGACACGACCACCACTTCGGCTATAAAAACCAAGGAACACCGGAGCTGCTGGTGGAAAAGTGCCGGGAGTTGGGCATCGGCTGCGACATTATCCCCAAGGTAGAGCATGACGGCGTCACCGTCAGCTCCACCTACATCCGCACACTGGTGGAGGCGGGCGAGATGGAGAAGGCGGCGGAGTTTTTGGGCCACCGCCACTGCTTGAGCCACACCGTCTGCCACGGGCAGCATTTTGGCCGCACCATCGGTATCCCTACGGTGAATCTGACGGTGCCGCAGAATGTGCTGGTGCCTGCCTACGGCGTGTACATCACCCGCGTCTTTCTGCCGGATGGCAGCAGCTATGCCGGCGTTACCAATGTGGGTGTTCGCCCCACGGTCAGCGACAGCGGCAATGTGACAGTGGAGACCTTCTTGTTGGACTTTGACGGTGATCTCTACGGAAAGAAGCTGCGTCTGGAGTTCTACCGCCACCTGCGGGGCGAGATCCGTTTTGCCTCGGCGCAGGAACTGAAGGAACAGATCCACCGGGACATTGCGGCGACCCGCGCCTATTTTGCAGAAAACTAAAGAGAACGCACGGAGTTTTAGGAAACTTCGTGCGTTTTTTGTGGGGAAATATGCGGCGACACTTGATAACAGAGGAAAATCACAGATTCTTGGAAAGAATCTGTGATTTTTTGATGTTCTTCTATTTCCCGACGCCTTTTGCCGCCTGCGAAGGGTACAATGACGGAAAAAGGAGGGCTTGTCCATGAAACGTCCATCGCATCTCCCGTCGCCGCAGGTACTACTTCGGTGGCTGGGGCTATTTCTGTTGACTTTTCTGCTGACCGCAGCACGGCTGGGCGGCAGCTATGCGCCCTTCTCGCTGGCATTGACAACCGCTGCCGGGGCAGGTTTCCCGGCGCTTTTCTGCCTTTTGGGGGACGCCGCCGGAGCATGGCTTTTTCTGGATTTCCAGCCGGGACTGCGGCATCTGGCCGCGGCGGCACTGATCGTATCGGGAAACCTTTGTTTTTGCGACACAAAGTACGATCACCACCCGCTGTTCCGCCCCATGCTGAGCGCCACGCTGACAGCGTTGGTGCAGGCCATCTATCTCTTCCACCGACCTCTTTTCCATACGGTGGTCTTTTTGCTGGCGCTGGCGATGCAGGCAGGGCTGAGCGTATTTCTCATGGATAAGTGGTCAGAGCTGGGGCAGCTGTGGCGTCGCCGCGGCGCTGCAAAGAGGGGAAGGCACACACCTTTGCAGTGGGAGGTGGCAGCGCTGCTGGGGTTTGCGCTGGCGCTTTCGGTGATGGAGATCACCGCGAAAAATGACTTTTCGCTGGGCCGTGCCGTGCTGGGCGCCGTGCTGCTCTTTTGCGTCGATGGCTTGACTCCTGCGCAGGGCGCCGTGCTGGGCTTTTGTGCCGGCTTGGCGGCAGATCTGGCAAGCGTCCAGCCGCAGCCCATTTATACCGTCCTGTGCACCGGCGGCTGTGCGCTGGCGGCCCTGTTTCCTCAGCGGCGGGTTTTGGCCTCGCTGGGATTTGGCCTAAGCGCAGCGGTGACGCCGATCCTCTTCGGCGCGGATGTGCCGCTGGCCTATCTCTGGGAGGCGCTTTTGGGGATGGTTCTACATATGGTGCTTCCTTGCAGGGAGGCGGGGCGGCGGCTGGAAACGCCGACGCGTGAGGAAAAAGCAGCGAGGGATAAGAACCGCTGGGAGAAGTCGGCGGCCGCATTTCGGGAGCTTTACGACAGCTTTTTTCGCGGCACGGAGCCTGCGCCGCCGGAGAATCCCTCCGTCATCTTCGACCGCGCCGCCGAGCAGGTGTGCCGCAGCTGCGTTCTCAGTAGCCATTGCTGGCACGAGAACTATAATGCCACCTATAGCGCCTTCAATGATGCCTGTCCGAAGATGCTGCGGCAGGGGGAGGCAAAGGCTGGGGACTTTCCCACCTATTTCACCTCTCGCTGTGTCCATTTCCCCTCGTTCCTTGTGGCGGTCAACGGGGAATTGCGGGCTTTTTTGCAGCGTCAGCAGTACCGTCGCCGTTTGCAGGAGACGCGGAGCTTTGCACGCCAGCAATACGCCCAGATGGGGGAGATGCTCTCCGGTGCCGGCGCTGCCGAAGCGGTGGAGGCCATGGCCTGTCGGCAGCCCTTGGGCTACCGCATCGGTTCAGCGCTGCGTCCCAAGGATGGCGAGCAGGTCTGCGGCGATCAGCTGGATACCTTTGAAGTGGGCGGGACGCTCTATCTTCTCCTCTCTGACGGCATGGGCAGCGGCGAGGGGGCGCATCGGGAAGCCGCGATGACGGTGCGGCTTTTAAAGCAGTTTTTGGAGGCCGGGATCGAGCCTGCCCCGGCGCTGAAAACCCTGAATGCCGCCCTTGCCCTGCGGGGAGAGGACGGCGGCGGCTTCACCACGGTGGATCTTTTGGAATTGCAGCGTTGCAGCGGCAATGCCGTGCTCTATAAGTACGGTGCAGCGCCCTCCTATCTCAAACGTTTTGGGACCGTCAGCCGGTTTACTGCCGCCAGCTTACCGGCGGGGCTGCAGCAGGGGGACCGCCCACCGGAGCAGACACGGTTATCCCTGCCCGGCGGTAGTTATTTTGTGATGGTCAGTGACGGCATCGCCGATGAAAATAACGATGAGTGGCTCTTAAACCTGCTGGCAGGCTGGAACGGCGGCGATGCCACGGAGCTGACGCGGCTGATTTTGTCGGAATCCCGCAGCCGCAAGGGGTTAGACGATGACTGTGCTGTGCTGGTGGTGCAGCTGCCGTCGCCGGGCCGTCCCGGTGCGATGGATGTCTGATTTTCTTTATAAGCGTATAACTTCTCCATGCCGGGGCAATACTGAATATATCAAACGGCAGGAGGAGGGTATATTTCTTGGTTAAAGGCATTTCCCGGCGGGTCATTGTGGTGGATTCGCCCGATCCCCACATCTTTGAACAGGCAATATTTATCATTCGCAAGGACGCAGTTTCGGACGAGAGCGGCGTTACATCAGAGCAGGTAGTAGAGCAGGCAGTACGTATCGCCAAGAACTATGCCCATACACACGGCGCAGTGCCGCGCAGGAAATTTTCTCTGCCGCCCTGGCTGGCGGCGGTGCTGGGCGGCGGTGCCATCGGTCTTGCGTGGCTGCTGGTCTATCTGATCTAAGGGTTTCTATCTTCTCTTCTCACTGGGGGGCGGATGGCGCAGGCCATTCGTCCCCGTCTTTTTTCGTTGTTCTGCGATGGAGAATGTGGTATAATACCTCCGAATATAGAGATTTTCGGAGGATTTTCCATGAAAATAGGCAATGTCAATATTTCATCCCGTCTGGCGCTGGCACCTATGGCGGGAGTTACGGATCTGGCTTTCCGTCAGATCTGCGCCGAGCAGGGGGCCGGTATGACCACCACGGAGATGGTCAGCTCGAAAGCGTTATGCTATCAGGATCGCAAGAGCCGTGGCCTTTTGAAGCTCTTCGACGGAGAGCATCCCGCCTCTGCCCAGATTTTCGGCAGCGACCCGGCGTGCATGGCGGAGGCCGCCTGTCGGGCGGCGGAGATCTCCGGCGCGGACTTTATCGATATCAATATGGGCTGTCCGGTGGGGAAAGTGGTGTCCAACGGCGACGGCAGCGCATTGATGAAGGATGTGGACAAGGCCGCCCGCGTGGCCGAGGCGGTGGTAAAGGCCTGCCCTGTGCCGGTCACGGTGAAGATGCGCCGCGGCTGGGATAAGGGGAACATCAACGCCTTGGAGTTGAGCCGCGCACTGGAGCAGGTGGGCGTGGCGGCAGTGGCAATCCACGGCCGCACCCGCGCGCAGATGTACTCCGGCGCCGCCGACTGGACGACGATCCGGGAGGTCAAAGAGGCGCTGCACATCCCTGTCATCGCCAACGGCGATGTGTTTTCGGCGCAGGATGCCGTGGATCTGCTCCACGCCACCGGCGCGGATATGGTGATGATCGGCCGCGGCTGCTTTGGAAATCCGTGGCTCTTTGCCCAGGCCAAGGCGGCGCTGGAGGGAAAAGAAATCCCAGCTTTGCCGCCGCTCCATGAGCGATGCGATACAGCCGTGCGCCAGATCGAGCTGGCTGTGGCGGACAAGGGGGAGCACATCGCCATTTTGGAGGCACGCCGCCACTATGCGTGGTATCTCAAGGGTGTGGCTCACGCCAATTATTATAAGGAACAGATCGTCCGTATGAATACGCTGGAGGATGTGTACCGCGTGACAGAGGGGATCAAGAGGGATCTGAAATGATGGAGGAGTGGACCATCGTAGAGCACGCGAAAAAAGGGGATGCGGCGGCCTTTGAGGAGCTGGTGAACCGCTATCAGAACAGCGTCTACCGTCTGGCGCTACGGATGTGCGGCAACGCCCACGATGCCGAAGAGGTGGCGCAGGAGGCGTTTGTGGCGGCGTGGCGCGGCCTGCCGTCCTTCCGCGGAGAGAGCAAGTTCTCCTCATGGCTCTATCAGCTGACCTCCAACGCGGCGGTGGATTTTCTGCGCCGTGAAAAACGGCACCGCAACACAACGCCGGTGGAGGAGCAGACGGAGCTGGCCGCGGAGGGAACACCGCAACAGGACGCCGAGGCGTCGGAGGTGCGGGAAAACCTGCAAAAAGCCCTGTTGGCGCTGACGCCGGAGCATCGCCAGATTTTTCTGCTGCGCCAGATGGAGCAGTTGAGCTATGAGGAGATCGGTCAGCTGCTCCGCTTGGAGATCGGTACGGTGAAATCCCGGCTGAATCGTGCGAAAAAGCAGCTGCGTCAAATTTTGCTGCGGCAGGGGAACATTTTCGAATCTTCTTCCGTCAAACAAAGTGGAGAGGAGGGAGATCGCTGATGTGTGATTTTGACCGGATTGAATCGCTGATGGAGGGCACATTGCCAGAGGAGGAGCGCGACGAAGTGCGCCGCCATATGGAAACCTG
Organism: Oscillospiraceae bacterium; assembly: GCA_020025345.1. Classification (GTDB taxonomy): domain Bacteria; phylum Bacillota; class Clostridia; order Oscillospirales; family Oscillospiraceae; genus Vescimonas. The sequence continues at coordinate 27,086 of JAHHSH010000013.1, forward strand.
TCCCGACTGCCGCCGCTGGTATGAGGCGTTGGAGGAACTGCACACGGAGGTGGCGGCTCCCGACGGATTTACGCAGCGCGTGATGGCCGAGGTGCGCACAACGCCGCAGTGCAAGAGGAAAAGTCCACGTCGCTGGATGCCCGTGGCTGTGGCTGCGGCCTGCGCCGTGCTGGTGGTGGGCCTTGGTTGGTGGAGTGAGGGACGGCTGGCAGACACGCCGTCTGCGGCTGTTATGTCCCGGGAAATACAGGAGCCCTACAGCAGCAACGATGTGCCGGCGTCCTACCGCTGCCAGAGTGCCGATGGCACAGTGGTGAGCGGTGACTTGACGGAGGAGCAGACCGAAGCGGTGCGCTCTTGGCTGGCAGAGCAGAAACGTGCAGCAGATGAGATAGATGCGGAAGGTTTCCCGCTCTATGCCCTTACGGGGGAAGAGACAGCGGTGCTGAACCGTGCTGTGCCCGGACTTGCCCTGCCGGAGGGGGATCTGTGGCTGTACCTGCCCAACTGAATAGAACAGAAAGCACAAGGTCGGAACGGATTTCGTTCGGGCCTTGTTTTTTTGCGGAAAACGGGGAATTCTTCTTCCTTTTTGCCGGTAATTGTGGTATAATCCCTCCCGACAGGTTTCCACACCCTGTCCAAGCACCGTTTGCGCGGTGTTCGTTCGGCGCCCTGAGAGGAGCCGTTCTCTAAACAAAAAATGGGAGGTTTTTTTATGTCCAAAATGAAGACCAAACAACTGACGACAGCGGCGATCGTGGGTGCCCTGTACGCAGTATTGTCGATTTTCGCGTCCGTATTCGGTATGACCTTCGGCCCGGTGCAGTGCCGGTTTTCCGAGGCACTGTGCGTGCTGCCGTTCCTGTTCCCGGAGACGGTCTGGGGCTTGTTCGTCGGCTGCCTCATCACCAATATCCTCAGCCCCTACGGGCTTTTGGATGTGGTTGTCGGCTCCCTGGCGACGCTGCTGGCGGCACTGGCGACACGGCATTGTAAGAACCGCTTTGTTGCGACGCTGCCCCCGGTCATTTTCAATATGACCATGGTGTCGGCGCTGATCGCATGGCAGGAGGTGGGTTTCGGCGGCGCTTTCTGGGGTGCCTTCGGCTATAATGCCTTGACTATCGGCGCCGGTGAGGTGATTGCCTGCTGCGGTCTGGGCTCGATTCTGCTCTGGCAGATGCCCAAGATCCCTTTCTTCCGCCAGCTGATGGCGGAAAACGAAGTGAAAAAGGAAAAGAGATAGAAAAAGACGGAGGATTTCCTCCGTTTTTTCTTCTTTTTTAAAGAAAAAGTGGAAAAATGGCTTGACTTTTCTCCAGAATCTTATATAATAATTAAGCTTGCATTTTTGTGAGCAAATCCTTGCTCTCATCAAGAGAATGAGGGCCAAATGTCCAAAAGGAGGTGCAAAAGTATGGCTAAGATTTCTGCCAACTATGAGGTCGTTTACATCATCGACCCTGCACAGGGTGAGGAGGCTATTGCCGCTACCGTGGCAAAGTTCCAGGCTCTGGCTGAGCAGAACGGTTCCAACGTGGTCGTTGACGAGTGGGGCAAGCGCAAGCTGGCTTACGCAATCGACTACAAGACCGAGGGTTACTATGTGCTGATGAGCTTCACCAGCAGCCCCGAGTTCCCCAAGGAGCTGGATCGTATCCTGGGTATTACCGAGGGCATCATGCGTTCCATGATCGTCTGCAAGGGCGAGTAAGGGAGGCGCACTATGCTGAACAAAATTTTCATCATGGGTCGTTTGACGCGTGATCCTGAGCTGCGCCGCACACAGAGCGGTACCGCCGTGACCAGTTTCTCTCTGGCCGTGGATCGGGATTTTAAGTCCCAGTCCGGCGAGAAGGAGACCGATTTTATCGACGTGGTCGCCTGGCGCAGCACAGCGGAGTTCGTGTCCAAGTACTTCACCAAGGGCCGTATGGCTGTTGTGGAAGGACGGCTGCAGATCCGTGACTGGAAAGACAAGGACGGCAACAACCGCAGAAGTGCGGAAGTGGTTGCCGACAACATCTATTTCGGCGACTCCAAGCGCGATGGCGCAACCGGCGGCTACGACAGTGCCCCGGCTTACGGAGCTCCTACCGGCGGCTACAGTGCCCCCTCCGGCGGTTATTCCGCTCCTGTGGGCGGCCCGTCCGCATTTGCCGAGATTGATGAGGAGGACGGCGACCTGCCGTTCTGATTCGTGCGTGAAGCACATTGTAATTTTTGATTAAAGGAGGAACCTTCCATGGCTATGGATCGCGAAAACAGAGCCCCCCGCGGCGGTAACCGTAAGAGGAGAAAGGTTTGCCAGTTCTGCGTAGATAAGTGCGAGCATATCGATTACAAGGACGCCGCTAAGCTGCGTCGCTTCATTTCCGAGCGCTCCAAGATTCTGCCCCGCAGAACCACTGGTACCTGCGCTATGCATCAGCGTCAGCTGACCGAGGCCATCAAGCGCGCTCGTCAGATCGCTCTGCTGCCCTTCGTGACTGAGTAAGTTACGAACCCAATGCGTATAAAAAAGACACGGCATATGCCGTGTCTTTTTTCTTTGCTGAGGGAGCAGCGATAACGCTTTAAGAGAGAGCGCAGTTTGTATAAGCGCATATGTTGGGAAGAAGAGCTGTGCACAGCTGCATCCGGTGGTTGGGGATAACTTACGCCCGTAATGATGAATTACAGTATGAGAAATGTGTACTTCCTGAATACAAATAGAAATATTATGAATGGAATATACAAAACGTATTCAAGTTATCCACTTTTCCACGAAAAAATGGGGACATACAAAATCGTATGCCCCCATTTTTTATTGTTCCAGAGTGCTCAAAAAGACAGCGCGCATATCGCATGCGACGGGTACACCCAATTTTTCTAAGGTTCCCTGAAGGGCGGCCAGCGTGTCGGCGACCTTCTCCGGGTAGGCGTTCTCACCCATGTGACCGATGCGCACCACCTTTCCGGCCAGCACATCGAAGCAGCCGGAAATCATAATACCGTAGTCGTCCTCCATGCCGTGGAGAAGCTGGGCATCGGTGATCCCCTGGGGAACTTCCAGTACCGTAACGGTGTTGGACCAGCCGGAGTCCAGATAGAGCTTGATCCCGCCGGCGGTCAGTGCCTTGCGGCAGGCTGCGGCGATGACCCGATGCCGTTCGTAGACCGTGGTATCTGCCAGATAATTCTCCAGTGCTACCCGCAGACCGTTGATGTCGCTGATGGGCATGGTGTAGGGGAAGAAGAAATCCTCGTAGTAGTTCTTGAAAGCCAAAATATTGGCGTAGAAAGAGGCGATGGGTGTTTTGCGCTGTTCCATCACCTGGAAGGCGCGATCGCTGACCCAAAGCATGGTCAATCCCGGAGGCGCGGACAGTGCTTTTTGAGAACCGCCGCAGAGAATGTCGATCTTACTGCGGGAGAGATCCAGCGGCTCACCGAACATGCCGGCTACGGAGTCGGCCACAGTCAAAATCCCGTAGCGATCCAAAAGACAGCTGATGGCCTCTACATCATTCAATACACCGCTGGGCGTGTCACAGTGTACCACGGTGGCATACTTGAAATCGTGATCTTTTTCCAGATAGGCCTCCAGCGCAGCCAAGTCCACTGGGTTGTGGTAATCGGTGGTATAGAGCACCGGCTGGCCTTGATAGATTTTTACGAAATCGCCGAATCCACGGCCAAAAATGCCGTTATCGATGACCAGAACCCGGTCACCCGGCTCGGTCAAGGAAGCGCAGGCGGCCTCCAGACCCAGAATCCCCTCGCCGCCCAGAATGAGCGCGCGGTTTTCCGTGTGCATTGCTTTCGACAGGAGCGCACAGGTCTCCTTGTAGAAGTCAAAAAACGCCTTGTCCAGATCGGGATTGGTGCACATCTGGCTGCGAGCCATTCTCACATTTTCACGGACTTGCGTAGGTCCGGCTGTCATGATCTGATACATATCAACGCTCTCCTTTATCCTGTGATTTTCCCACGCGATACTTTACGATTTTACGCAGCTGAGGCACTAGAATCAGTGCCACCACAGCGGCCACGCCCACTTGAATGAAATTGCCGGGGACAGAACCAAAGGGCGCAATCCAGTTGTGGAAGAGGATGACCTCTGCAAAATAGTAGCCCACAATCTTGATGATAAGTGCCGCTATCACACAGAGAATGTCGTTGGCAAGCATCACGCGGAACGGCTGACGCTCCGAGATCCAGCCGATAGCAAAACCCATGGCACCCACAATTAAAAAGGTAAAAGGTGCCCAAGCCGTCCAGCCGCTCATAAGATCAAAAAGACCCATGCCAAAGGCACCGGCAAGAAAGCCGATCTTTTTGCCAAACAGCATGGCGGCAACGAACAGGGGGACATTGCCCAAATGGATCAATCCGCCGCTTCCCATGAAGGGGAGTCGGATATTCAGCAGCCACGTAGCTGCATAGGTCAAGGCGATGAACAGAGCGCTCAGCGCCAGCTCTTGTGCTTTTCCACGCTGGGTAGTTGCAGTTTTCATCAGGTACTCCTCCAATAGTTATTCTTGCTACTAGAGTAGTGCAGATCTGGGTCTATGAAAATAATCAGTTTTATTATTTTTTATATACTCAGTTTGGCGTTGGGGATCGAGAAACACAAGAAGAGAGGCACCTATAAAGGAACCAAGGGAGGAGCGCATTTGCATATGCCAGATAAGGAAGTAATTTAGAAAGCACTGAAACCTTTTTACCCGGCAATACGAGGCGACGC
>JAHHSH010000014.1 GCA_020025345.1 Oscillospiraceae bacterium
GCTTCCGAGCCCAGCGAAGCCGCATCCTTCACCCTTTTGAAGGAGCAGCTGGTGGATGTACTGAGCACGCTGACTCCCCGTGAGGAGAAGGTGCTGAAGCTGCGCTTCGGTATCGAGGACGGCCGTACCCGCACTCTGGAAGAGGTGGGTAAGGAGTTCAACGTGACCCGTGAGCGTATTCGCCAGATCGAGGCCAAGGCTCTGCGGAAACTGCGTCACCCCTCTCGCAGCAAGAAGCTGAAAGATTTCTTGAACTAACGGAGGTTTTTCTTATGATTATCGATTTTGATCAGATTCCCGTCCAGCCTATCGCCCATTTCAAGGGCGGCGAGGGAGAAGTTCTGGCTCATATGCACACCGATGACATGGGCAAGATTGCCCGGCTCACTCTTCCCGCAGGCGCCTCCATCGGCCTGCACACCCACGATACCAGCGCCGAGGTCATGTATTTTCTCTCCGGCCACGGCATCATTCTAGAGGACGGCGCACCCAACGGTGAGCCGGTGGCCGTATCTGAGGGTATGTGCTGCTACTGCCCCAAGGGCCAGACCCACAGCCTCATCAACAACGGCACTGAGCCGCTGACCCTGCTGGCCGTGATTCCCGAACTGGGCTGATCTCCTCGCTTTTCCCGCACAGCATCTGACACCTACAGCGACCCCTTTCCCTGAATTTTCAAAAATTTGAACGATAAGGAGCACTGCATATGTCTCACACTGTTGTCATCGCCGGCGCCGGCGTTATGGGCGCATCTCTGGCACAGGTCTATGCACTGGCCGGATATCAGACCATCGTGTACGACGTGGTCGAAGCCGGACTATCCAAGGGCCGCCACATGGTGGATCTCAATCAGGAGACCATGATCCGGGAGGGTCTGGTCACACCGGAGGATTCCGCCGCCATGCTCGAGCGCATCCGCTACACCATGGACAAGGAATGCTTCCGCAGCTGCGATTTAGTGGTGGAGTGCATCGTGGAGCGCATGGATGTCAAGCACGCTTTCTGGCGTGAGGTCTCCGCCATGGTCCCCCCTACGGCACTGCTGGCCACTAACACCAGCGGTTTGCGGATCTCGCAAATTGCCGAGGCGGTGGAGCGTCCGGAGCGTTTTATGGGACAGCACTGGCTCAATCCGCCCCACCTCATCCCCATGTGTGAGATCATCGCCGGAGAAAAGACAGACCCGGCCTGTGTCGAACAGATGCGGCAGCTGGTGCTAGAGCTGGGTAAAAGTCCCGTAGTCGTGAAAGACATTCCCGGTTTTGTCTCCAACCGTTTGCAGTTCGCCCTGCTGCGGGAGGCGCTGTACATTGTAGAATCCGGCGCCGCCACTCTGGAGGATGTGGACACCGTGCTCAAGGCCGGTCTCGGCCTGCGCTATGCCGCCCTCGGCCCCTTCGGTGTGGCCGACTTCGGCGGCTGGACACCTTTAACCACATCAACAGCTACCTCAACGCCGATTTGTGCAACGCCACGGAGGGACATCCCCTCCTGCGTGAAAAAGTGGAGCGTGGCCAGCTGGGCGTCAAGAGCGGACAGGGCTTTTATGACTACTCCGGCGAAAAGGCAGATGCCGTCATCCGGGAGCGGGACAAGCTGTATATCGATCTTGCAAAGGTTCTCTACTTCCATAAGTAACAAAAAAGAGCTGCGGCAGTGCCGCAGCTCTTTTCTTATTGTTTATCCAAAACAAAGTTCCTCGATCACCTTGGCCACGCCGTCGTGATCACAATCCTCCGCTATCACATCCGCCACCGCTTTTACTTCCGGGAAGCCATTGCCCATGACCACGCCGGTCCCGGCAGCCCGAATCATGGTCACATCGTTGAGCCCATCACCGAAGGCCATCACCTGCTCTGCCGTATAGCCCAGATGGCTGGCCAGCGCCAGCAGCGCTTCCCCCTTGTTGGCGCTGTGCTGGTTGATTTCCACATTGCTGGGGATGGCAGAGGTAATAATAAAATTCGGAAATCTCCGGGGCAGCTCTTCCATCAGATGGGCTTTCACCGTCCGATCCTCCGTGAAAAACTGCACCTTCTGGACATCGTGGGTCTGCCCGGCCACCCACGCTTTCAGCTCCGGCACACCTTGGCGCAGCTGGCGCACCATGCGCTGATAGTGGATATCGGCGGTATAGTCCTCGATTTTCTCCTTTTTCGCGCCGGTCATATAGGCACGGTTCTCGCAATAGCAGTCGTAGGCCACCGGCCACTGATCCAACAGTTCCATCAGCTTCAGAACCTGCTGGCGCGGCATCTCCGCGCGGTACAAAACCTTCTCGTCGGCAAGACGCTGCACCTGTGCGCCGTTGATGGTGATGGCATAGTGGATAAAGGGCAGGCTGCGGATCTCCTCCGGCACCGCCCCATAAAAACGCCCCGTGGTGGGAACAATCTCGATTCCCCGATCCGCTGCCGCGCGCAGCGCCGCCAAGTTCCGGTCGGTCAACTCCTTTTGCGAATTGAGCAGTGTCCCATCCAGATCCAGTGCAATGATCTTGATATCTTTCATCGCTTTATCTCCTATATCCTGTCAAATGCAGCTACTCTCAGCCGCTCATTCTCAAAACTTGAACACCACGCCAATGACGGCACTGGCCAGAATAAAGACAATGGGGTGCAGCTTTTTCGTGGGCTTCACCCAGCGCGTCAGCACCAGCAGCACTGCCGCCAGCGCTGCCGCCTTCCAATCCACGGCAGCAAGTCCTGTCATCTCCGGGTGGAACAGCGACACCGCCGCCACCGTGATTCCGGCAGAAGCCACCATAGCCGTGGACGCCGGACGCAGGCCGTAAAAAGCGCCGTTCACATAGCGATTCTCCCGGAAGCTGCGCAGAAAGGCGGCGATGATCAAAATGACGATGATGGACGGGGTGATCAGTCCCAGCGTTGCCAAAATGGCACCGGGGATCCCCGCCGTAGTAAAGCCCACATAGCTGGCCATATTCACGCCGATGGGGCCGGGCGTAGACTCCGACACCGCCACCATATCCGTCAGCTGTGCCGCCGTGAACCAGCCGGTGCGCTCCGCCATATCGTGGAGGAAAGGCAGGGTAGCCATGCCGCCGCCCACGGCAAAAAGGCCGGTTTTGAAAAATTCAAAATAAAGCTGTAAATAGAGCATCATGACTTCCTCCCCCGCAGCGCCTGCAAAAGAATTCCTGCCACGGCAGCCCCCAGCACCAACACCACCGGCGAGAGCTTTGTCCACAGGGAAAGCGCCAAAATCACCAGAAAGAGCGCCATACCCCAGCGATCCTTAATGGCGCTCTTGCCCAATTTAATGACAGCGTTGAGGATCAGCACGCACACGCAGGCACGAATCCCGGCAAAGGCGTGCTGCACCCATGCAAGATGGGAAAACCGACCAATCACACCCGCCAGCAGGGTAATAATGATCAGCGAGGGGAACACCACACCCAACGTGGCAACAATGCCGCCCGCGACGCCCTTTTGCTTCTGGCCCACAAAGGTGGCCGTATTAACAGCAATAATGCCGGGGGTACACTGCCCCACGGCAAAGTAGTCTGTCAGCTCTTCATCACTGACCCAGCCCATTTTCTCCACGACTTCCCGCTGTAAAATCGGCAGCATGGCATAGCCGCCGCCAAAGGTCATGACCCCCACCTTGGCGAAGGTAATGAATAATGTCCACAGTTCTTTCAATGTATCGCTTCCTTCTGCACCGCATGGGGTGCCTGTTTTCATTCTTTTTCGGGCACATACCCATAAAGCCCGCGCACCGACACCTCGCCGGAGCGCACCGTGTCCACCGTTCCGTCGCTGCGGCGCACCACAAGGCCGTACGTCTCATCCACATCCAGTGCCACAGCGGTACTGCGCCGCTCCCCGGCGATCAGCTGTACCTGTGCGCCCAGTGTCAGACAGCAGCGACGGTACTCCGCCAGCCACTTTTCCGGCGAACACAGCGCTTCACGCCGCAGCGCATCCATCTGATGCAGCAATGCTGCCGCCAAACGGGGACGGGACACTTTCTCTCCCAGTTCCGTTTCCAGTGAGGAGGCCATATCCGCTACCTCGCCCTCAAAATCCTCACGGTGCTGGCAAACATTGATACCGATGCCCAGCACCACATACTCCACAAGGCCGCTCTCGCTCTCCATGGCCATCTCTGTAAGAATGCCCCCCAGCTTTTTCCCGTGGAGCACCAGATCGTTGGGCCACTTGATCTCCGGGCACACGCCGCACACTTCTTCCACAGCGCGGCAGGCCGCCACAGCACCCAATGCCGGCAGGCTCATCAAATCCTGCGGCGGCACTTCCGGCCGCCAGAGGATGGAGAAATAGATCCCCATTCCCGCCGGAGACTGAAAGCTGCGGCCGCGCCGTCCACGTCCTGCGCTCTGGCAGTCGGCAATGACAGCCGTGCCATCCGGCGCACCCTCCATGGCAAGACGCTTACAAAGGGAGTTGGTGGAGTCCACCTCGCCGCAGACCTGCCAGTTGGGGCGATCCTGTCCCAGATAGGACGTAATCTCCCGCCGTTCCAGCTTCTCCTGCGTTTCCACAAGGCAATAGCCCCGCCCCGTCCGGGCCTCAATGGCATAACCTTGATGCCGCAGCGCCTCCACGGCTTTCCACACAGCGGCTCGGGTGATCCCCAGCTCCCGGCTCAGTTCCTCCCCGGAGAGATACTCCCCCGGACACTTGGCCAGCGCCGCATAGACGCGATCTTGACTCACGGTGCTCACTCCCTTTCTTTTCCAGTGCTACTGTATCACAATCCCTCCCGCTTGTAAACCTGCGTCACTTGTAAACTTTTGAAAAAACAAGGGTTGACATCTTGCTGTATCCGCTGTATTGTAAACCTATGAAAGAAAGAAGGTTTACAACTATGAAAACAAAGCCTTTGGTTTTATCTGCACTGTTTGCCGCACTGACAGCCGTGGGTGCCTTTTTGCGTATCCCGATCCCACCCTCCGCCGTCACGCTGCAATTCTTCTTCACCGCCATGGCGGGGCTGCTGCTGGGACGAAAATACGGCGCCATCTCCCAAGTCATCTATGTGGCACTGGGCTTGGTAGGGCTGCCGATCTTCACCATGGGCGGCGGCTTGGGAAGCGTGCTGCAGCCCACTTTCGGCTTTTTACTGGGGCTGATCCCCTGCGCATGGGTCATCGGCACGCTGACGAAAAAAAGCTGCACCACGCGGCGGGTGGTACTGGCCTCGGTGGTCGGTCTTGCGGTGCTCTATGCCGCGGGACTTCCCTACATGGCGCTCATCATGAATGCGTATCTCGGCAAGGGCTGGAGCTTTTTTGACGTTCTATATAAGGGAATGCTGCTCTTTTTGCCGGGGGATGCCTTAAAGATCCTGGTCTGTACCCTGTTGGCGCCCCGTCTGCGGCAGCGTTTGGGCAATATTCACTAAGTCCCCGTTTCAATGCACTTTTTTCTTGGCACGGCCTCCTATTGTTTTTTTCGCTGCCGCCCCGTATAATATTTAAAAACAAAAGGAGGCCGCTACCATGCTGTATAACTGCAACAAGCACAAAAAAATCGTCGGCGGTCTCACTATTTCCATTTTTAATTTCACTTTTTAACCGGTATTTTTACCGGTTATTTTTTTTGCCCGCAGGCAGCTGATTTTCTTTTGTTTATCAATAAATATATATAAGAGAGAAAGAAAGAGAGGATTTCACATGAAGAAAAACCTTGGCCAAGAGGCCATCTACGACGCCCGGGAGCTGGGCCTGCCCCGTATGCTCCTGCTGGGTCTGCAGCACCTGTTCGCCATGTTCGGCGCCACCGTTCTGGTACCCATTCTGGTCTCCAGCTACGGCCTACCCCTGTCCATCCAGACGACGCTGCTGTTCGCCGGTGTCGGCACACTGCTATTCCACGTCTACACCAAATTGCAGGTTCCTGCTTTTCTCGGTTCCTCCTTCGCCTTCCTGGGCGGCTTCCAGACGGTTGCCAATCTGGACACCGGGATCTTCGCCGGGATGAGCGGCGAGGAAAAGCTGCCCTACGCACTGGGCGGTGTCGTGGTGGCCGGTCTCCTCTATCTGGTAGTGGCTCTGCTCTTTAAGATCGTGGGTGCCAAGAAGGTCATGCGCTTCTTCCCCCCCATCGTCACCGGCCCGATCATCATCCTCATCGGTCTGAACCTGTCCGGCACGGCTGTCACCAACGCCAGCACCAACTGGCCTCTGGCTCTGGTAGCCATCGCTATCATCATTGTGGCCAACATCTGGGGCAAGGGCATGATCAAGATCATCCCCATCCTGCTGGGTGTCGTGGGTTCCTACATCGTGGCTATTTTCACCCATCAAGTGGACTTCTCCGCTGTGTCGCAGGCCAATCTGGTGGGCCTGCAGGACATCGTGATTGCCAAGTTTGACATCACCTCCATTCTGGTCATGGCCCCCATCGCCATCGCCGCCATGATGGAGCACATCGGTGATATGTCCGCCATCTCCTCCACCTGCGGCAAGAACTTCATCGAGGATCCCGGCCTGCATCGCACGTTGCTGGGCGACGGTCTGGCTACTGCCGTGGCCGGTATGTTCGGCGGCCCCGCCAACACCACTTATGGTGAGAACACCGGCGTGCTGGCGCTCAGCCGCGTATACGATCCCAACGTGGTTCGTCTGGCAGCGATCTACGCCATCATCCTGTCCTTCTCCCCCAAGTTCGACGCGCTGGTCAGCTCCATTCCCGCTGCCATCGTGGGCGGCGTCAGCTTCATCCTCTACGGTATGATTTCCGCCGTCGGTGTGCGCAACGTGGTGGAGAACCGTGTGGATCTCACCAAGTCCCGCAATCTGATCATCGCCGCCGTCATCTTCGTGTGCGGTCTGGGCTTCAGCTCCGTGGGCGGCATCAGCTTCACCATCGGCAGTGCTCAGATCACTCTGACCGGCCTTGCCATCGCCGCTCTGGTGGGCGTTCTGCTCAATGCCATCCTGCCCGGCAACGACTATGTGTTCGGCTCCTCCAACGATGGCGACAAGTCCGCCGACCTGGGCTCCTATTAAGGCATCACTACGATATGAAAAGAGAGGCTGTGAGGAAGTTCCTTCCCCACAGCCTCTCTTTGTGTTATTTTATCTTACTTTGCAGCGCGTCTTTTTCTATTGTACACGGTCAAACCAAGTCCGCCGAGGGAAAGCATACACAATCCCATCCATACCGCCGCATAGCTGCCGTCGCCGGTCTGCGGTGTATCGACCGGAGGATCCGCAGGCTTTGCAGGCTCACTGGGTGTCACAGGAGCGATTTCCTTATCCTTGACAGTAACCTGAATGGTCTTTGTCACGCTGGCGCCATCGGCATCTGTTACTTTATAGGTAACTTCATATACACCGCTCTTGGACGTGTCTACGGTGCTGCGAACGACCTCGATCTGATCTGTCAGATCGCCGTCCTCCCGATCCTTTGCCGTCACATCCTTCCGCGCGTCAAACGCATCCCCAACTGTGATGGTCTGATCCGCTGCGCTGATGACAGGTGCCTCATTCAGCACTTCCGCAAACTCGGAAAACTGCCATGTTCCTGTAAATGTCACATCGCCGCTCACATTCTCGATCTCCGTCTGATCCCAGCCAGTAAAGTGCCAGATTCCGTCCGCCGTCTTCACATCGTTCAGCACCAGACCCTCCGGCACACGCACGGTATCGCCCTCTTTTACTGTCTGCGGGGCAGGCAGCAGGTCTTTGACCTCAGCAGGAAGCGCCACGTCCGCATCGGAAGATGCGAAGGCAAAGCTTGCGGTATAGCTGGGAACAGCTGTCCACTTTCCGGAGAGGCTGATGGGCCCCGTAAGCACGGTACCATCGACATAGGGTTCTTTAAACTGCTGATCCGTAAACCAGCCGTGGAAAATGTACTTTTTCGAGTTGTGCTCGATGGTACGCGCCGTATACGCCGTTCCAACTCTTACATATTCTGTAGGGCCCGGATCGGGAACTTCTCCGGAAGGCGGAATCACTGCACCGCCGGAGCCATTGTTGTCCAGATAAAAGTAGTACACCGGGACGCTCCACTGGGCGTACAGCGTGATCTCGCCATCTTTCGGGGCAATATCTTTTACATTCACGCCGTCAGGATAGAATGTTCCCGTTCCATCCGGCTTCGTATTCCAGCCATCAAAACGGCAATCTTCCCACTGGAAGGTATTCTTATTCAGAGGCACAATCTCATTGCGCTCAATGACTTGCGCAGCCATTTCGCCCACGGCATCTTTACTGTTCTTATCAAATTTTACTGTATAGGAACCCAATGCAGGCTTTGTATGCAGATCAATATAGAGCTTGCAATGCTTCACCCGACCTCCCTCAACGGGAATATCATATTCCGCAGATAAGGTGATGCTCCATGATCCCAGATATTCCTCACCATAATGGAGTGTAATTTTGTTAGTTGCCGGATCGTAGCTTCCTGTACAAGTTTTATTTCCAGATACAACAACGTTCATATTCTCAAAGGAAACCGGATTTCCATCGACACCGACATACGGATTATCAAATGTATATTCCGTTCCCTCGACTTCAATGGGGTGATCCCATGCGCCCATTTTAACCCTTTCGATACACGGGAACTCCATCGTGCCTTCGGCATGTCTCGGGCCGTCGCTGCCCAGCTGGGAAAAACTTTTCATGAAACGGAAATCTGTCACATAATTGTCACCCATGCCCAGCAGCCGCAAATTCGTCAGACGGCTCAAATTGTCCATGTTGGAAATATCATTTCCATTCAAACCCAATATGGTAAGGGACATGGGCAGCTGATCGCAGAATTTCGTATTACTGATTTTATTTTCGTTCAGAACCAAATACGTTAAATTCTGCAGGGGGGCAAACATCTCCACATCCGCATCTGTCACCTGGCAATAAGGCATACTCAGATGTCCCAGTCCTGTCAGTGAGCGGATTGTCTCTTGATAAGCGGCTCTGTTCTCATCATTGATGGGAACTTTTTCCAGATCAAGATCCTCGAGATTGGTATATCCCTTTAGAGGGGAAATATCCGTAATCAGATTTTCACCTTCCAGATCGAGGGACGTCAGGTTCTTAAATGCCATATTGCTCAGGGCAGAGATATCCTCCAGCGCACTGCAGCGGGAGCAAGCGAGAGCTTTTAACTGAGGCACCTTTTCAGGGGTCAGCCCATCCAGTGTGGTGATCCCACCGCCCAAAACAGAAAGCGTATGCAGCTCGGGCATATTACTCAGCATATCCATGCGGAACAGCTTGTTGTACAAAAGCGAAAGACTTTTCAGATTCTTCAAGGCATGGATATTTTCAATGCCGGCGGCATTTCCCTCAATATGCAGTCTCGTCAAATTCGTCGCATACTGGATTCCCTCTAAATCCTTGACAGACTCATCTACATCCAAGTTGGTGAGTTTCTCCATATCTGCCGCAGTAACAGGGAGTGTTTCCTCCCGCTTTAGACTCAGATTGATCAATTTCCGAAAATTTGCATCCGGAATAACGCCGGCTGCCAAAGTATCCGCGGCCGCCTTGTCACCATTCTCTTCCACCGATTGAGTCTCAACAGTGCCAGAAACCTGCGGTGCATCCGCCTCAGCGCTCCTGTCCGCTGCTTCTTTGTCAGCGTTTTGCACCTCCGTTTGTACGCGCTCCTCCGGCTCTTTCCCTTCTTCCGCGAAGGCTAACGCAGTGGGCAGCATGCCCAATACCAGAACCACCACAAGAAAAAGGCTGCATAATTTTTTTCCTTTCATAAAAACCCCTTTCAACGCATTGCCAATACAGCGTAGATCTGCGCGCTGCTTTTCCACGAATGCTATCCTATAGATGCTATTCTAACAGGGTCATGCACTATAGTCACCAAAAATTTACTATATTTTCCCAGAAAAATCAAGCACAAAGACGGATTTTCCTCTCATTTTTTGTTCCCGCGGTATTGCCTCTGACCATGTCTCCTGCTCTCCTCCGCCGGAGAAAAGCATTTTTCGGCGGCTTCCGGCTTTCCCCTGCAAAAAAACACGGCACATGTCCCTCATCAGGGCAGTGCCGTATTTTCATCCATACTTTTTTCCATGCCGCTCCCGCAGGCAGGATTTCTTATCGGCCGTACATCTTGGTCGTGGCAGCGATCTTCTCCGCCAGCGCCGCATCCGCCTCACCGGGCAGCAGACGCCACTGCCAGTTGCCGGAGGCCGTGCCGGGGGTGTTGACCCGGTGTCCCTCGCCAAGTCCCAGATAGTCCTGCACCTGCGCCACAAAGAGGCGGGCCACAGAGCCCATTCCGCCGCGGATGACGCCCCAGTGGAAGCCCTCGGCTTCATTGAGTCCCAGATAGCGCCGGGCATAGGCCACATCGTCCTTGTCCGCCTCCTCACGCCACAGCGCGACGGGGGGATTATCGTGGGTGCCGGTATAGCAAATGCAGTTCTCCGTATACACATGGGGCAGGTAGTCGCTGGGCTCCCGGGAGTCAAAGGCAAACTCCAGCACCTTCATACCGGGCAGGCCGGAATCCCGCAAAAGCTGCTGTACCTCCGGGGTGGGATAGCCCAGATCCTCGGCAATCAGCTCCAGATCGCCGAACCAGCCCTGCAGCGTCCCCACCAGACGCATACCGGGTCCCTTCACCCAGTGTCCGTTCTTGGCTGTCGTCTCGCCATAGGGGACGGCCCAATAACTCTCCAGACCGCGGAAGTGGTCAATGCGGATCACATCAAAGAGCTTCCGCGCACCGTCGATGCGGCGAATCCACCAGCCAAAGCCGTCCTGCTCCATCCGATCCCAGCGGTAGAGGGGATTGCCCCACAGCTGGCCATCCTCCGTGAAGTAGTCCGGCGGCACACCGGCCACCTCCGTGGGCACATTATTCTCGTCCAGCTGGAAGCTCTCCGGCTCGGCCCACACATCGGCACTGTCCAGCGCCACATAGATGGGCAGATCTCCGATGATATGGATGCCCCGGCTGTGGATATAGCTCTTGAGCTGCTCCCACTGCTTGAAAAAGAGGAACTGCAAATAGGTGAACAGCTCCACATCCTCCCGAAGCATGGTTCGGTACTTCTCCAGCACCGCTTCGCTCTTGCGCAGGCGGATCTCGTCATCCTCCCATTCCGTCCATGCCTTCATGCTGAAATGGTACTTGCAGGCCATAAAAAGGGCGTAGTCCGGGAGCCAGCGCCGATTCTCCTCCACAAAGGCATCCACCGCCGCCCGATCCCGCTGCCAGCCGCGCGCCTTGGCCTTTTTGAGCACGGTGAAGCGGCTATTGTAGATGGCACCGTAGTCCACATACCGGGGATTGCTGCCCCAATGGCAGTTTGTCTCCACTTCTTCCTTCGTCAAAAGGCCATCCTCGATGAGGAGATCCAAGTCGATGAAGTAGGGATTGCCCGCATAGGTGGAAAAACTCTGGTAGGGGGAATCTCCGTAGCTGGTGGGACCCAGCGGCAGCAGCTGCCAGTACTTCTGGCCTGCTGCGTGGAGGAAGTCGGCAAAGTCATAGGCGGCCTTGCCAAAGGTACCGATCCCGTAGGGGGACGGCAGGGAAAAGATCGGCATCAGAATGCCGCTGCTGCGTTGAATACTCATGTTACTCTCCAAACTTTGCTCAAATCTCGGTTTTAGCCCTTGACCGCACCGGCGGCCACGCCCTTAATGATGTGTTTCTGGCACACCAGATAGAACACGATCACCGGGATGATGCTCAGAAGGATCAGCGCCATGGTAGCGCCCAGATCCACGGCACCGTAGCTGCCCTTCAAATACTGAATGTGGATGGGGATGGTCATATACTTGGTGCGATCCAGCACCAGATAGGGCAGCAGATAGTCGTTCCAAACCCACATAATTTCCAGAATACCGACACTGATGAGGGTCGGCTTGAGCATGGGCACCACCACGGAGAAGAAGGTGCGGAACGGGCCGCAGCCGTCGATCACGGCAGCCTCTTCAATCTCCAGCGGGATGCTCTTCACAAAGCCCACGAACATGAAAACCGCCAATCCTGCGCCGAAGCCCAGATAGATGACCGGAATCGTCCACGGCGTGTCGAGGCCCAGTGTGTCCGCCGTCTTGGAGAGGGTGAACATCACCATCTGGAAAGGAACCACCATGGAAAAGACGCACAGAAGATACGTCAGACGGCAGAAACGGCTGTCCACACGGGAGATATACCACGCCGCCATGGAGGTGAAAATCAGAATCAATGCCGTGGACAAAACGGTAATGAGCAGGCTATAGAAGGCAGACTTCCAGAAAGAGCCGCCCAGCGTCACGCCGGTAATGAAGTTTTGCCACCCGGCAAAGCTCTCCGCCGTGGGCAGGGCAAAGGTCTCGGTCTTGACGAAGGTGTTGATCTTGAAGGAGTTGAGCACCACCATCACCACCGGCATCACATAGATCACAGAGATGATGGCCAGCACGATGCTCAGCAGGGTGCGTCCCCAATGCTTTTTCGTTTTCATCACTGCTGTACCTCCTTTTTACGGGTTGCTGTCAGCTGGATGAGGCCCAGCGCCGTCACCAGCACGAAGAAGAGGACGGCCTTGGCCTGCGCCGTGCCGCGGGAGTTAACGCTCTGGCCGTAGAAGGTGTTGTAGATATTCAGTGCCAGCATTTCCGTAGTCTTGATGGAACTACCGTCGGGCTGGATCACAAAGGGCTGACCGGCTGTCAGCGCCAAGTTCTGGTCAAAGAGCTTGAAGCCGTTGGTCAGAGACAGGAACATACAGATGGTGATGGAGGGCATCACGTTGGGAATGGTGACGCGCCACAGCGTCTGCCAGCGGTTGGCACCATCAATGCGCGCCGCCTCCAGCATCTCCTCCGGCACGGCCTGCAGACCTGCAATATAAATAATCATCATATAGCCGATCTGCTGCCAGCACATCAAAATCACAAGACCCCAGAAGCCGTAGCGGCTCTCCAGCAAAATCGAGGTATTGAAATGGCTGAGGATACCGTCAAAAATCATGGACCAGATATAGCCCAGCACGATACCACCGATCAGGTTCGGCATGAAGAAAACCGTGCGGAAAAGATTGGCCCCCTTGATCTTCTGGGTCAGGGCATACGCCACTGCAAAGGCCAGCACATTGATCAGCACCAGCGAAACCACGGCATAGAGAGCGGTATACCAGAACGCGTGCATGAAGCTGGCGTCGTGCAGCGCCTTTACATAGTTGTCAATGCCGATAAACTGCGCATCGCTGGTGGTGCGGAATTTACAAAAGGACAGGTAAAGCCCCTTCAAAAACGGATAGACGAATCCAATCAGAAAAGCGGCCACCATGGGACCTATAAACACCGGCGCCCAGCGGCGAATCGGGCGGCGAACCAGACGGCTGTTGACAGCTGCCGGATCTCTGCGTTTGCTCATGCTGCTTCATCCTCTCTTTTTACACATATCCCCACGGCATCCGCCTCCTGCGGCGGCAGCCGTGCTATAAAATAAGCCGGGGCGAGCGAGTCCACTCGCCCCGGCGCAGGGTCAAATTGTGGGGTGACGCTATTTACTTAGCTGTTGGCAGCGGCGTACTGGGTAGCCCAGCCGTCCACAAAGGCCGTCTTCACAGCAGCCCAGTTCTCGTCGGTCGGATTGGCGTCATACTGGTTCATGGCGCTGACCAGACCGGCACGCCACTCGTTGACGTTGGGTGTGTAGTTGAACGCCCAGGTCATGGTGTAGTTACCAGCGGCAGTGTAATCCAGAGCATCGGCAAAGAACACGTTCTCGGGAGCCTTGGCCTGCTTGTAGGGGATGGGGCCAAACTGCTCAGCCATGACGGTGGTGCCCTTCTCGGAGGTAACCATCCAGTACATGAAGTCCAGCGTAGCCTTGATGTCGGCCTCGGAAGCGTTGGCATTGACAGCCCAGCAGTTCTCGGTACCGCAGTTCAGACCGGCCTTCTCCTCGCCCTCAACACCGCAGTAGAAGGGGATCATGGCCAGATCCTCGGGGTTCATACCGGCATCGACCAGACCTGCATACTCCCAAGAGCCGTTCTGATAGAACACAGCCTTACCGGCCTTGAACTCGCCGGCAGCATCAAAGCCACCGGTAGCCAGCTTGTCGGGAGTAACAGCGGAGTTGTTGATGTACAGATCCCACAGGTTTCTGAAGTTGTCCACATAGGTGCCCTTGATGGAAGAGGGGCAAGCCGTCCAGTTATCGTCCTCGGACTCATAGTACAAAGCGGCGTTGGCCAGATGGCCGGTGAAACGCCAGGAGGAGCTGTCGTCCATACCGGAGGAGGTGAAAGCATCAAAGCCCAGCTCACCGGCGCGGCTGTGGATATCCTCCACGACCTTCTTCAAGCTCTCGAAGTTGGTGATCTCGCTCAGCTCGTGGCCTGCTTCCTTCAGCAGCTTGGTGTTGACAATGATGCCGAAGCACTCATAGCAGTAACCAATGGAGCACAGCTTGCCGCTGGCATCATACAGGTTGTAGTCCTGGGTGCTCAGCTCCTTGGCAATGGCGGTATCCTTCAGATCATAGCAGGTATCGCCCCAAGTATTGACAGCAGCCTGATTGCCCACCACGAACAGCGTAGGAGCCTTGTCCTTATCCATTTCAGCGGTCAAGGTGCTCTCATACTCGCCGGAAGCGGCGGTCACAACGCTGACCGGCACACCGGTTTCCTTGGTGTAATCGGCAGCCATCTGCTCCAAGGCATCCTTTGCCTCGGGCTTGAAGTTCAGCCAATACACGGAGCCTTTGTCGTCCTTGCTGCCACCGCCGCAGGCCACAAGGGACAGGGCCATGACAAGAGCAAGGATCATTGCAAGAAACTTCTTCATTGTTACTTCTCCTTTTCAAATTCAATTTATTTTCAACTCCCAGCCGGGAGCGGAAAATCACGGTAATTTCTGCACGGATTTACCGGCACGGAACGTGGTGGGCAGCAACTCATGGCGATGGGTTCCGCCACCCTCCAGCACATCCAGCAAAATCTCCACACTGCGCCGCCCCATCTCCGCCTTGGGCTGGCAGAAGGTGCTCAGCTGGGGCTGGATATACTCGGATACCTCCAGACCGTCAATGGCCAGCACCGAGCAGTCCTCCGGCACACGCCGTCCCGCCTCGTGCAGTGCGCGCATAGCTCCAATGGCCATATTGTCGGAGATGGCAAAAAGCGCCGTAAAATCCGGGTCTTCCTTCAGCTTTTCCGCCGTGGCCAGATAGGCGCTGCGGATGTCAAAGGCGCCGGCACTGATGATGAGGCTTTCCTCTCTCGGCAGGCTCAGCTCCGCCATGGCACGCCGATAGCCCTCATAGCGCAGCTGGCTGATCGAACGGTCATCCTTTTGGGAGATCAGCGCCGCGATCCGGCGATGCCCCTGCTTATAGAGCGTCTTGACCGCGTGATAGGCCTCCTCCTCATCGGCAATGGACACGGAGGAAAAGGTATCCCGATCCAGAGAGCCATACTGATTGCTGTAGGAACAGCACACGAAAGGCACATTCAGCGATGCCACTTCCTGCGGCGTATAGTCAGAGCGTCCGCCCAGGAAAATAAGCCCCTGCAGCCGCTTCTCCCGTTCCATCATGGCGCCATGCTTGATCTCGTCGTCTTGTCCGCCGATCTGCTGCATCACCATGGTGCAGCCCCGGGCATTGATGGTCTCGCCCACAGCACGAATAATATCGGTATAGAAGGGATTGGAGACGCCGCGCACCACCACGCCGATGGAATCGGACTTGGTTTTTACCAGATCCCGGGCGCTGTTGTTAGGGATATAATTGCTGCTCTCGATCACCGCCAGTACCTTGCGCCGGTTCTCCTCGCTGACGTCGGGTCGGTCATTCAGCACTCGTGACACGGTACTGATGCTGACACCGCAGAGTCGTGCGATATCCTTAATCGTCATATGTCTCCCCACCCCCTGCCGAAATCTGTCAAATCTTCGCCTTTTTTTGTCTGAAAACCTTACCGGGAACGTTTTCAGTTCCTGTGTATATTATACTATCAACTTTGCCGCGGGCTGTCAATGTACGTCCGTCATTTTTTATAGTTCTTACAGACAAAAGCCATTTTCTCTTGTGAAATTGACGGAGATTTCTCACAAGTTATTCCATACGTTCCAGATATAGCCTTTTACTTTTCGTAAAACCGCCCAAAGCCGACCAACTATTTTAAAAGAAAAACAGAGTATATCCTTTCGACATACTCTGTTTCTATAACGATCACTTCCGGTAAGCGGGAAGTCATTTCTTCTTTTTGGGTTTGGGGGTCGGCAATTCCTCATACATGGCATGAAACAGCCCCGTCAAAAAATCTTTATCATCCACTTCGTCTACCAGCAACATCTCTTTCGCGCCCTCATACGGCACTTCATAAGAAGCCGTGGGCATATAGGCAATTGCTGCTTTCACGGGTTTTACGAGGAATCTATCATCATAGATACCGCCGACGATCTTTCCACGATAGTAGATAATAAATTCTCCCATCATGGCTCGATAGGTAATTTCTTCCAAGCCGGATAGTTGTTCTAAAATGAATTGCAGGTACGCTTTACTTGATGCCATCCTTTTACCTCAAACTCATTGCATTGGCACGAAGCCATTGACTTATTCTTCTGTCTCTTCCAGAAACGCCGCCAGCTCCGACTCCCCCAGCACGCGAAAGCCATTTTCCCGCAGCAGCTGGGCCGTCACGCCCCAGCCGTCACACAATGTTCCGGTGAAGCTGCCGTCGTAGATCTGCCCGGACCCGCAGGAGGGGCTTCGCTCCTTCAAAACAGCCGTCTCACAGCCCAAGAGCTGTCCCAGACGCAGCACCTCCTGTGCGCCGCGCCGGTATTCCTCCGTGACGTCGCGGCCTGTCTTCGTAATGACTTTCTCGCCCTGCCGCTCCGCCGGGACACGGGGCGTCGGCAGACCGCCCATGATCTCACCGCACACCGGCACCACCTGATGGCGGCGGCACAGCTCTTCCACCAGCGGATGAGGCTTACTCTGTCCATCGTAGCGACAGGCCGTGCCCAAAAGGCAGGCACTGACTAACACTTTCATGCTTCCACCTCCAACGGCTTTCCGTTGAGCGCCGCATAGGCCAGACGCTCGCCCTCATAGCGCAGCTTCAGCGAAAAGAAGGGTCCGCCCTCGTCCATCAGACGCAGGAAGATCCGGTCGCCGGCCCACTGGGGCAGCGCCGCCAGTTCCTTTTTGCCGATCCACTCCAGCACGCCTTCATCGCACTCTCGCAGTGTCCCCGTCCAGCCGGTGGCGTGGAAGAGGTGCATATACTCCGTCTCCCAACGGTCCGAGACAAAGGTCACAAGGCCGCAATAACGATAGTCCGTCAAGGTAAGTCCTGTCTCCTCCTTCGCCTCTCGCAGCACGCACTCTTCCGGGCTCTCCCCGTCCTCGAACTTGCCGCCGATACCGATCCACTTATCCTGATTGACGTCGTTTTTCTTCTTCACCCGGTGCAGCATCAAATATTCGCCCCGGTCATTTTCCAAATAGCACAGCGTTGTATTGCGCATCCCGCCGCCTCCTCTATTGCTTTTTTTGCCGTCCAGCCCTTAGATCAGAGAACGGAACACCGGCAAGCTTCTTTGTATCATATCATAGTCCACGCAGGTGCTGACCCGGAAATACGCGGGGCATCCGAAATCAACGCCCGGTGCTACCAGCAGATTTTTCTCCTTGGCCCGGTCGGAAAACGCCCGGCCATCCCCTTCGGGGGCTTTGACGAACATATAGAAGGCGCCGTTGGGCTTGATGCACTCATATCCGTAGGAAGTAAGTGCATCATAGAGTGCCATCCGGTTGCGGTCATAGCTGACCAGATCCGGGCGGCATCCGGCACACAGTGCCACCACCCGCTGCTGCAGCGACGGCGCACAAATATGTCCCATGGCCCGGGCCGCTCCTGCCGCCGCGTCAAAAAGTTCCCGGCTGTCCTGCGCCTGATCCGGCACGCAGAAATAGCCGATGCGCTCACCCGGCAGGGACAGGGACTTAGAATAGGAGTAGCACACCACGGTATTGGGGTAGATGTCGGGGATGAAGGGCACCTCCGCGCCGTCATAGACCAGCTCGCGGTATGGCTCATCGGCGATGATGTAGATGGGGTGACCGATCTCTCCGCTTTTTCTCTCCAAGAGACGCCCCAGCTCCTCCAGCATCTCCCGGCTGTAGATCACACCGGAGGGGTTATTGGGGGAATTGATGACAACCGCCTGCGTGTGGGGCGTGATCCTCTCTTCCAGCGCTGCCAGCGGGATCTGAAAGCTCTCCTCATCCGCCGGAACGACCACGAACTTCATCCCGTTACTCTCGGCAAAGGGGCGATACTCCGGGAAGTACGGAGCAATGGCCATCAGTTCCGCCTTGTCTACGGCCAAGGCACGAATCACCGCCGTCAGCGCCGCTGAGGCACCGTAGGTGAAAAAGAAATTCTCCGCCCGGAGCTTTGTGACGCAGCGTCTGTTCAGGTCCTCAGCCACTGCCGCTCTGACATCCGGCATGCCCGGTGCCGCCGTATAGCTGTGCACCGCTAAGGCGTCCACATCACGGATGAGGTGCAAAAACGCTTCCTTCGCCTCCTGCGGCGCAGGGACCGAGGGATTTCCGATGGAAAAATCATAGACGTTCTCCGCCCCCACGATCTCCGCCTGCCGTGCTCCGTATTCCGCCAGTTCCCGGATATAGCACCGTTCCGTCCCCAGTCTCAGCATCTCCTGATTGATCATATCTGCGCATCCTCTCTATGGAAGTCACCGTGCCGCCGCAGCGGCATATGTTTATGTTGATTGCTTCATTTTACAATGTTATCGACAAATAGGCAACCGCTCACAGGAAAACTTCTTTTGTTCACAGGAATATTTCCCCCGCTCTCTTGACTTTGGTATATTTTACCGATTATAATATAGAATATACCAAAAAATTACATATCTTGCATCATGTTCCGCGGCCACTGTTACCCCGAGAGAGGACAGGCGGCGGAATAAGGAAATCCGGTGCGATTCCGGAGCTATACCCATAGCTGTATGTGCAGGAGTACGTTGTTCGCGGCGAGAGTCGGCCATTGTGTCTTTGCGGCATGAGAAGGTAGAACAACGAACGCAGAGGAGACCTCTCCTCCCAATGCACGAGTCAGAATGTCGATGATGCCTGAAACCATGATAACCTGCCATGCAGCGGCGTTACAACGGTTCCCATGAAATAAACGGGCGCGGATTTCCGCGTCCGTTTTTTGTTGCCCTAAATTCGCCCCTGCCATAAAGGAACAAGCGATACAGACGAGCATTTTCTGTCAATCAACTTTCAAGGAGACACAGCTATGAAGCACAAAAATATACTGCTGCGGCTCATCGCACTGACGATGAGCGTGCTTTTGCTGGGTAGCATTGTTTGGATGGGCGCCGGTTTGGAGCGGCATACGCCCACCGCTATCCCGGAGACTTCCCCGGAGGAGATTCTTCCCGAGGCTCCTCTGTCCGACCACGAAACACCTCCCTCCGATCCCTCCGAAGAGGGGCAGACCGAAGAGGAGGAAACACCGGAGAACGAGGAAAAACCAGAGGACGAGCAAAAGCCGGAAGATCCCCCGCAGTCGGAGGAGCCGACGCCGGAGCAGCCGGATTCGTCCCCCACAGAGCAAACAAATCCCGCCGCCCCGGAGGACGGTGACCGTCCCGGCGGCAGCGGGAACGGCACGGACAGCGGCAACGGCGACACAGGAGAAAACGGCGGTACCGATGTCCCCACCGAGGGCGGCGAGGACGACACCGAGCTGCGCATTGTCACCGATCTTTCCAACTGCACCATCACCTACGACCAGCTGGAAAACGACACCCTGCCCTTTTACGCCTATATCATCAACGGCGACAAGATGACGCTGAAGGTCAAGCTGCAAAACAGTGCCACGCCGCAAAATGGGCGCTACCTCACGGGTGAAGGCAAGAACTACACAACCAAGCTCCAGCGGGGTGAGGTCAATCGCTTCACTTTATACGTCAAGGACGGCAAAGCCACTGTCCACGAGGTCACCTATCTGGTGCGCTACATGGCGCAAAAGGCAGATGCCGACCATCCCACCATCGGCGATCATCCGCCCGTCATCCACACCAATCTGGAGGGTGTCACCGAACTGAGCAACCGCAACTTCACCCTCACCGTCCAATCCAAGGATTACCACGGCAAATCCATCGTCTCCAGCAACATGGAGGTTCGGATGGACGGCCAGCGCATTCCCAACCCTACCGGCGGGCCTGTATATGAGTATGAACTCTACTTCCCCAATCCCACGGTCGGCGACCAGACACAGCATCACATCACCGTGACGGCGTGGGACAACGAAGGAAATAGCGCCTATGTGGCTTACGACATCATCTATCGCTTTGTTGACACCGGCGATGTGATCGGTACCGCCACGATTATCCTCGACGCCACCACCGTGGGTCTGGACATTATGGAGGAGCCGTTCACCTATAAAGTCAAGCAGGGCGAGCCTGCCTCCTATGCCATTCTGGCCATGTTAGAGGAATACGGTTATGAGGCCGAGTACGCCGGAACACCGGATGTAGGCTTTTATCTGCGCCGCATCAGCCGGGGCGGCATGATGGACTACTACCATATCCCCGACAATCTCTGGAGCAAGATTCGAGCCGACGGTCTTACCCTGACCGACCAGTATTTCAACGACAGCTTAGGTGAATTTGACTTTACACAGGGCTCCGGCTGGGTCTACTCCATCGGCGGAGAAACCTACGCCGGCAAGGGGCTTTCCAATTACTATCTCAGCGGCGGCGACACGCTGTACCTCCGCTTTACGCTGGCCTACGGCAAGGATGTGGGCGGCTTCGTGGATGAAGACGGCTCTTCCTATGGCGTGCTGAAAAGTTACTGCGGCAAGTGGCTCAGCGGGCAGTATATCCCCCAGCATCTCTGGGGCGACGAGGTACATACCGATGCCCCCACCTGCACCCAGGATGGGCAGACCTATCAGATCTGCACCGTATGCGGTGAGAAATTTGTACAGGAAACTACCCCGGCACTGGGTCATTCGTTTGAAGAAATCGAACGGATCGAGCCGGCCAACGGCGTTGACGGTAAGATCGTATATCGCTGCAAGCGCTGCGGCGAACAGAAAGAGGAGGTCATTGCGTGGATAGAAACGCCCGGAAAAGACGAAGAAGAGATACCCGCGGAGTCTCCCGCAGGATAAAGCGTGCTGCAGCGACGGCTTTGCTGGCCATCGTTCTGCTGACCCAGACGGCGCTGGCCGATACCCGACAGTCGCTGGATGCTCTGGCACGAGATCTGGATGGCAGCTTTGAAACGCTGCTCTCCTCGGAGCGCATCGTGCCGGGTGACGCCATCTCCGACTGGATTGCCCTTGTCAGCGGGCGCTGCGGCGGCAGTGACGGTGATTATCTCCAGCGTTTGGAGACCTATGTGACGGAATGCTACACCCAGAAAGGCGCATTGGATCGTGTGAAGTCCACAGAATGGCACCGCATCTCCCTCACCGTTCTGGCATTAGGCGGTGACCCCACTGCCTTCGGAACAGATGCCGACGGTCAGCCCATCAATCTGATCGCCGACGGCACCTATGATTGGCACACCACCAAATCCCCCGACATCCAAGGACTCAACGCATGGATCTATGCGCTGCTGACACTGGACGCCAAGGCCTACGCCGTGCCGGAGGGCGCCGCCTACCCCCGTGAAGCCATCGTGCAGGCCATGATTGGTTCGCAGGAGCCGGATGGCAGCTTTGGTCTGAACCGCGGACATGGCAACGTGGACATTACTGCCATGGCGCTGCAGGCGCTGGCTCCCTATGCCAACGGCACCCCACGCTACGCCTCTCCCAACGGAGCGGACATTACAGTGGGTGATGCCATTGAGCAGGCTTTGACATGGCTCCACACGCAGCAAGCGTCCGACGGCAGCTTTTCCAACAGCTGCTCCACGGCGCAGGTCGTGCTGGCGCTGTGCGATCTGGGCATTGCGCCCTCGGACTTTACCAAGGACGGACACAGTGCCAAGGAGGGGCTTTTATCCTTTCTGACGCCGGATGGCCTTTTCCGCTATCTTCCCACAGACGAAACCCACGACATCATGTCCACGGAGCAGGGAATTTTAGCGCTGGCTGCCATGGAGCGGCTGGAGCATGGGCAGCGGCGCATCTTTGATTACCGTGAAGAGATGGAGGAATCCCTGCGCCAGCAGATTCAGTCCCTCAACGGAGAACTGGCCGCCCTCACGGAAGATACACCGGCCCAGCGCATTGAAGAATTATACGCACAGTATCAATCTCTGCCTGCCGCCGAGCGCAGCTATGTTTCCGCCTATCCCCATTTGGAAGAGGCCATGGAGCGCTTGGGGCTGCCCCTTGCAGAGGACGATCCTGTAGCGGCCTATAACCTGACGCCGCCCACCGAGACAAAAGCCCACGGAAATACCGCACCGATGCTGTGGCTCTTTGCGGCTGCCGGAATTATTATTGTCATTGTGAT
Source organism: Oscillospiraceae bacterium (assembly GCA_020025345.1). Lineage (GTDB taxonomy): Bacteria > Bacillota > Clostridia > Oscillospirales > Oscillospiraceae > Vescimonas. The sequence continues at coordinate 22,433 of JAHHSH010000014.1, forward strand.
CGGCGCAGTAGTCGTGCGAAAGAAAGGAATCAAGCAGCATGTATGAAATGACAGATAAAATTACTGCCGAGGTACGAAAGGTCATCGTCGGCAAGGACGATGTGATTGAGAAGATCTGGATGGCCATTTTGGCACAGGGCCACGTTCTTTTGGAGGATGTTCCCGGCGTGGGCAAGACCACTATGGCGCTGGCGTTCTCCCGTGCGCTGGGTCTGGAAGAAAAACGTGTGCAGTTCACCCCGGACACCATGCCCTCGGACATCACCGGATTTTCCGTGTTTGACCACGGCTCGCTGGTCTATCAAAGCGGCGCGGTCATGACCAATCTTCTGCTGGCAGACGAGATCAACCGTACCTCCAGCAAGACGCAGGCCGCCCTTCTGGAGGCCATGGAGGAGGGACGCGTCACCGTGGACGGCGTTACACGCCCCCTACCCCAGCCCTTTGTCGTGCTGGCTACCCAGAACCCGGTGGGCTCTGCCGGTACGCAAAATCTGCCCAACTCCCAGCTGGATCGCTTTTTGATGAAGCTCCATATGGGTTATCCGGATCTGCAAAGCCAGATCAACATTCTCAAGGATCGCGGCCACACCAATCCGCTGGACAATGTCCAGCAGGTCATGACACGGGAAGAGCTGCTTGGGCTCATCGACACGGTCTCCCATACCCACATAGCGGACAGCGTCTACGACTACGCCGCTCGCCTCTGCCAAGCCTCCCGCGAGCACCCCATGGTACAGTTGGGCGTCAGCCCCCGTGGTGCGCTGGCACTGTGCCGCGCAGCAAGAGCCAAGGCGTTCGTGCAGCGCCGGGACTATGTCCTGCCGGAGGATTTGCAGGCCGTGGCACCGGATGTATTCACCCACCGTTTGATGCTCTCGGCAAAGGCACGGCTGAATGACTACACCGCCGAGATGATTATGGACGAACTGCTGCGGGATGTGTCCCTTCCCGCCATGACGGAGAAAACTCTATGACCGCCATCCTCTGGCTTTTGCTCTTTGCCGCCGTATTGGCAGCTTGGCTGCTGGTGCCTTCGGCGGGACTGCTGGCTGCACTATGCGTTTTCATCGCAGCGCCGCTCCTGTCGTGGCTGCTGCTCTTCCCCCTGCGGCGCAGGCAGAATATTCTCCTGCGCGCCCCGTCTGTCACCACAAAGGGGCAGGCTGTACCGCTGACCATTCTCCTCCCACGCTGCAAGCTGCCCTTAGGCAGCGCACTGGTGTGGATTGAGGTGGAAAACACGGTTACCGGGCAGGTTCTGCGGCGCAAGCTGCGCCTTTCCCACGAGGCCACATGGAATCTGGAAAGCTGTTTTTGCGGTGGCCTTCGCTGCCGGGTTATCCGCGTTTGGGCGCTGGATCTCTTCGGTCTGCTGCCCCTCCCCCTGCCGTGCCGGGGTGAGAAGAAGATCACCGTCATGCCCAACACCTTTCCGGTGGAGGTGGATGACGCGTTGAGCATCACGCGCTCCGATGATTGCCAGGAGTACGCCCCCGACCGCCGCGGGCAGGATATGTCGGAAACCTTTCAGATCCGGGACTACGTCCCCGGTGACAACCTCCATCAAATCCACTGGAAGCTCTCCGGCAAAACCGGGCAGCTGCTGGTGCGGGAGGCCTCCTGCCCCGTGGATCACTCGCTGGTTCTCTTGGTGGAACGGCGTCAGGACAACGTATCGCCCCGTCTGGCCGATGCGCTGATGGAGGCTGTCATCTCTGTGTGTCAATCTCTGGCGGAAGCCGGGAAGCCTTTCTATCTGATGTGGAACGAGACGCAGCTGCGCCAGTTCGCCATCGGCAGTGAAGCGCAGCTCCCCGAGGCAGCCGCCTCGCTGCTGCAATCTCCCACCGATGAAAAAGGCCTCTCTGCCGCCGCATTGTACCTCCGTTCCGATCTGACGGCAGGCCGCATCCTCTATTTCTGCCACCAGCTGCCGCCTACGGAGGAGATTCCCTCCGAGAACACACAGATCTATCTCTGTGCGGAGGAATCGTGCTCCGGCGAAAATATCATCGCCTTCACCCCGGAGAATATGACCGACGTGCTGCGCCGGTTGGAAGGAGGTGGTTTGCAATGAGAAAACAGGAACACCCCTCCTTGACACTGGTAAGGAAAAAGGAAAGTGCTCCCCGCTCGTGGACAGCGTTGCTGTCTCTGCTGCTGCCGTCCGCCCTTGTGCTGGTCGGCCTATGGGGAATGCTGGGAACAATTTTGCAGCTGTCCCCCATTGTTCCCATTCTCCTTTCCCTGCTGGCAGTTCTCTGTGCTCTATGGGTTGGCCAAAGCCGAAAAAAGCCGCTGTGGATCGTTGCTGTTCTCACGTTGACGGCCGTGCTCACACTGGCAGCCCACCACCCCTTACAGATGAGCTTAGGCACACTGTGCAACAGTTTTGCCCGTTGGTACACACAAACCACAGGTGTCTATCTTCTCCCCTTTACATCAAATGGCAGCCTGTGGCCCGTCATCACATTATTTGCCTTTCTTCTGGGCTTTTTCATCGGCACACTGGTACAGCTGCGAAGCCCCCTGTGGCTTCTTCTCCTGCTGCCTGCGCTCCTTCCGGCTGCTGCTCTTCCCGGCCTTTGGTCTCCGGCGCTCTATCTATTGGGACTGCTGCTCCTGCTGGCAAACTACGCCTCCGGTTCCGGGAAACACCTGTGTGCAGCAGCGCTGGCCGTCCTTTTGACCGCCGCTCTGACCGCAGGCGCTGTGCTGCCGCTGCAATTATCCACCGTGCGGACACAATCGGGCGAACATTTCGCCCATTTCCTCCACCGTCAAGTGTATGAATCGGTGGAAAACCCACTGCCGGAGGGACAGCTCCAACATCTCGCCCCCTATGCGCCTACCCATGAAGCAGCACTGGAGGTGACAATGGAACATTGGACGCCCCTCTACATTCGAGGATTCACCGGCTCGGTCTACACGCCCGACGGCTGGCAGCGCACAGCGCCCGACAATGCCGCTCCCATGGCAGAGACGCTGTACGCACTGCAAAAAGAACACTTCTTCCCCGCCACGCAGCCCGCCGCGGCAGCGTTGGCCGCAGGGAACAGCACCGAAAACACCGTCACTGTAAAGAATATCGGTGCCTGCCGCGCCTATGCCTATGTACCCTACGGCGCAGGCCAGCTCACCGAAGCGGCACTCGCTCCGGCACAGCTGACCGGCGAGGGGATTCTTCACCCCGCCGAAGATACACTGCAAGCGGCGCTCTCCCCCATCGAGGACAGCTACCTTTTGCAAAGCGCACTGGCTGAGTCCGACGATCCCGCTTATCTGCAAGCCGAGGCCGTCTATCGCCAGTGGGTGTATGACAACTATCTCGATCTTCCGGAGCAGACCTATGATACGCTGCGGCAGTACGTGGATCCGGAGGCAGCTGCCATCTCCACAACGCAGGCACGAGCGGAAATCACCCGCCTTTTATCCCAGCTGCTGACCTACAATGAAGGCACGCTGACCAGCATCGGCGAGACGGATTTCGCCACTTATGTCCTCCGCACCAATCCACGCGGCTACAGTGTCCACTATGCCACGCTGGCCACGCTTTTGATGCGCTGCTGCGGTATTCCCGCCCGCTATGTGGAGGGCTATGTGGTCTCTCCGGCACAGGCAGAGGCCATGTCGGATGGCGACACACTGACCTTGCAGCAGACCAACAGCCACGCATGGTGTGAGTTCTACCTCGACGGCGTGGGCTGGCTGCCCTTTGACGCCACCCCCGGCTATGCCGATTTCCTCACCTATGAGCTTCCCCCCGACGGCATCCCCACCGGGGAGGAGAATGGCGCGTCCCACCTCCATGCGGCCGAGGAGCTTCCCCAGCCGGACAACCACCCCTTGCAGGTGGACGAGGAGCCGGAACGGAACGGACAAAGCCACTGGATCTATGTTCGGGAGGCCCTGTGCCTTCTGGGTGTGCTGCTGTTGGTGCTGTTTCTGGTGCTGTTGGTGCGCACGCTGCTGTTGCGCCGCCGCTTAAAGCAGCTTCAGCAGAGCTTTTCCGCAGAGGATCCCCGCCTCGGCGCAGGACATATTCTCACCTATGCCGCAAGGCTGCTGCATCTTTTAGGACTTCCGGAACAAAACCGCCCCCTCTCGCAGCGAACCGGCGAGATTGCCCAGATCCTGCACAGTGAGGAGGGACTATCTGAGATGACAGAACTCTGCCAGGAGATCTGGTTCAGTTCCCACCCCATCACCAAGACACAGCGGCAGCAGGCGCTGTCGTGGCTGCGCTGTGTGGAAGATGTTTGGAAAAAGGATACACCGCCCGTGAAACGCTGGCTGCTGCGTTGGCTGCGCTGCCAGGTTATATAAAGCCATATTTTGAAAAGGAGGAATCCCCATGAAACACTCACCTCTGGGACGGAAGCTTCTCTCCACGCTTCTGGCTCTGCTGATGCTGCTGTCCCTACTGCCTGTCTCAGCCTTTGCAACAAACATGAATCAGTTTGCTCTGCTGGCTGTCAATGACAAAGAGCAGATTATCGAGCCCTGCTATGTTGCCTACAAGGCAGGGGACACGGTCAAGGACGCTCTGAAGCGCACTGACCACACCTTTATCGGTATCGACGGCGATTACATCACTGCCATCGACGGTAAGGAAGGCACCTACATGATCCACTTTGCCGGTGACAATTACGATCTGAGCAAGCCCGCCAGCGAAGTGACCGCCCTGTGGTTCTCCACCAACACAGAGCAGATGTACGGCGATCATCTGCTGGAAACCGTGCAGGCCATGGCCAAGTTCAACACCGCCACCAACGGTGTGAAAGACTATGCCGCCGCCAAGGCTGCCTATGACGCAGCCGCCAAGGACTTCTATTCCGCCGACAACAGCACGGCCGAAAAGCTGGCTACTGATTTGAACGGTGCCATGATGCGTTACGAAGCGTATCTCGCCGGTAAGGAAGTCTCTTTGACGCTGAACGTGACTCTGGACGGCGCTGCGGTCACGCCCGAGTTGGTGAAACTAACCGGTGAATTCGGCAATGTCTTCACCGGGAAAAACACCAATTCCATCCGTGTGATCCCCGGCACCTACAGCTATGATATCACCTACGACACCTTCCGCCATGCCTGCGGCACCGTGGAAGTCGCCGGCCCCGACGCAGCCCTTACGGCTCAGCTGCCCACCGGCCAGTGGATCAAGGATCTGACTGTTGGCATCAACAGCAACTGGACGGACGAGACGCAGATGGAGCGCAGCAATGTAACTGCCAGCGGCGCCACCTTCCGGATCCCCGACTACGCTATGGGCAAGCTGTATTCCTACATCGTACCGGGCGATGGCCTGGATACCAGCGATTTCCAGCCCTTCCCCCAGGGCAGTAACTTTGCCCGGGGCTGGCAGACCAAGAGTTCGGTCACTACCGACGCTTTCACCCCCAACAGCCTTACAAATACGAGCTTCACCTATGAGGTTCGCTCCAAGAGCAACCCCGATATGTATCAGACCTACACCATGGATCTGGTACGCGTTCCCACCCTCACCGCTCTGCAGGTGATCGGCGGCGGCACACAGCTGCCTCTGAACTTCCAGAGAGACCAGAACAGCTACACGCTGTCCACTCTCGGCGACACGCTGCAGATCACTCCCACCGCCCTGTGTGCAGAGGCTTCCATTGCTGTCAACGGAAAAGCTGTGGACAGCGGCAAGGAAATCACAATTGCGCTGAAGGACTGCACCACGACCGAGGAAAATGTCTATCAGCTGCCCATTAAGCTGACCGGCCCCGAGGGTCAGGAGAACAGTTACACCCTGTCCATCACCAAGGTTCCCGCTGCGGATGTCACGGTGCAGCACGCCTCCGGCGTGTCCGTGGAGGTCTTTACCGAGGCCGGTGCCACAGTGGCGCCCAAGTCCACGACCGACACCAGCTCCGTATATGATCTGATTCCCAATGCGAAATATACGTATGTATCCACCACGAATACCTACTACCACGCCACTGCCGGCTTTACCGCAAAGGACCATCAGACCATTGACGCAGCCACCCCCAAGAACGGCGATTGGCTGAACAAGCTGTCCGTCAGTTCTTCTTACTCCTCGCCGGAATACCCCATCACACCCGAGTACATCGCCGCCACCCATGAATACAGTCTTACGGTAGAATCCAACTCCGCCGGCTTCTACATTGGAACTGCGGCTGCGGATACCGACGCCTATACCGTAACCGCTTTCTACAACGGTCATCCTGCTTCTTTCAACCCTGAACAGCCTAACCACAAGAAACTGGAGACCAACAAAACGATCAACCTGAACAACTTCCTAGCAGAGGGCGGCATCGGCAACGATCTGCGGCTGGAAGTGAAGGAAGCTGCGGATCAGCAGGGCATCACCTACTATCAGAACTATCTGATCCATGTCCGCCGCAGCATCACTCTGAACAGCATGTCTGTGTCCGACAACAACGGTGCACAGCTGGTGCTGATGCATAAGGACGCCCCCGACACCACCAAGTTCAACAAAAACGTTCTGGACTACACCGTGAAGCTGGGCCAGCGTGTACCTGAAATGCAGGTTTCCTTCAAGCTTCTGAACCTCCGGAAGCTCGTTGATACCGACTTTACCGTGAAGGTTGCCTGCGGCGACTGGAGCCAGAACATTGTCTGCGGCGAGGACACTCTGCCCAATGTCGATCAGACCGTCACTGTGCCGCTGGACACCAAAAAGGCTGCGGAAACCATTACCGTTACCGTCTCCCACAAGGCAGCTGACAGCATCCCCCAGACCTACACCATTGAGCTGCAAAAGCTGCCCCCCATTGTTACCAACATCACCGTTGACCCCACCGACGCTGTGATTTTCCTGCAGGATAACTCCCTGAAGGCACGCGTCTTGCCCGAGGAAAACGGACAGTTCATCCTCAACACCGGCATTTCCTACACCTGCACAGTCACCAAGAACGGCTATGTGGGCTACACCGAGACCTTTACCGCAGGCGCGGACAAGCAGTCCATCAAGATCACGCTGGAAAAGGCTCCTGACAGCACTCTGGCCGATCTCACCAAGCCCGGCGACTGGCACCAGTTCCGCGCCGATAGCAACAACAACGGCGTTGTGAACGTCAAGACGCCCATCAAGGCCGAGGACTCCATGCTGGTCTGGGCCAACAAGATTGGCGACGGCTTCGGCAGCGGCGCTGTGGGCTGCCCCATCATTGTCGGTGGTTACATCTATACTTATGCCGGCAAGTCCATCGTTAAGGTGGACAAGGAAACCGGTGAGGTCGTGAAGTCCGGTCAGATGGCCGCTAACTCCAGCTTCGCCATCAACTCTCCCACCTATGCCGAGGGCATGATCTTTGTGGGTCTTGGTAACGGCCGTGTACAGGCCTTTGACGCCGACACGCTGGAGTCCCTGTGGCTCTACTCCGATCCTCTCAGAGGTCAGCCCAACTGCCCCATCACCTACGATAACGGCTACATCTATACCGGCTTCTGGAACAGCGAAAAGAAGAAGGCCAATTTCGTGTGCCTGTCCGTTACCGATGAAGACCCCTCCAAGCCCGACGAGGCCAAGCTGGCTTCCTGGACACATACGGACAAGGGCTTCTACTGGGCCGGTGCCTATGCCGGCAAGGATTTCCTGCTGGTTCCCACCGACGACGGTGAAAACAGCTACACCACCGGCCACGGCGATCTGCTGTCGCTGGATCCCCGTGACGGTCACATCATCGACTGCCTGACCATGCCCGGTGTGGGCGATCTGCGCAGCAGTGTCTGCTACGATGAAACCACCAACGCTTACTACTTCACCTCCAAGGGCGGCGACTTCTATCAGGTGAAGGTCAATGCAGACGGCACCTTTGTGCCCAACTCTCTGCACACCCTGCATCTGGATAACGGCGCGAATAATTCGTCCACACCTCCCATGTCCACCTCTACCCCGGTGATCTATAAGGGTCGTGCCTACATCGGCGTTTCCGGCGTTTCCCAGTTCGGCGCATACAGCGGCCACAACATGACCGTCATCGACCTGAACAGCTTCTCCATTGCCTATACGGTGCCTACGCAGGGCTATCCTCAGGTCAGCGGCCTTCTCACCACTGCCTATGAGGATACCGGCTACATCTATGTCTACTTCATTGATAACTTTACCCCCGGTAAGCTGCGGGTCATCCGCGACCAGGCCGGACGCACCGAACTCGACCCGGAGTATCTGACCAAGGAGACGTACCACCAGGGCGGTCAAGATGTCACTGTGGATGCAGGCTATGTCCTCTTCACCCCCTCCGGCACGCAGGCACAGTATGCGATCTGCAGCCCCATTGTGGACGCTGAGGGCAACATCTACTTCAAGAACGATTCTGCCCAGATGATGCGTCTGAGCAGCGTGATCACCGAACTGGAGATCACCCAGCAGCCCGAAAAGCTGACCTACGAAGTGGGCCAGACCTTCGACGGTACAGGTCTCAAGGTCACGGCGCGCTATGCCAACGGTCTCAGCCGCGACATCACGGACTATATCTCCTTTACCACAGAACCTCTGACGGCAGAGGATACCGAGATCACCGTCTCCTACGAGCTTGATAAGAAGCTCAACGGCGATACCCCCTTCTGGCAGCTCTATCAGGATAAGGACGGCACAGCCGGCACGAAATACGATCTGCCCACTGCTACCGTAAACATTACGGTCAATGCAGACCACACCTGGGATGAAGGTAAGGTCACCAAGGAACCCACCTGCATGCAGCCCGGTGAGATCCTGTACACCTGTACCTCCTGCGGCGCTACCAAGACCGAGGTACTGCCCGTTGTGGCCCATACTCTGACCCA
>JAHHSH010000015.1 GCA_020025345.1 Oscillospiraceae bacterium
CTACGTTGGCATTATCCAAATCAGGTTCATGGGTCAAAGGTCGTACCTTTTTCTCAGCCTATTTATAAGCTCCCCAGCATTCACTTGTAAAAACAGTGTGTCCGCCACATGAAGTAAACTATATTAGTTATAGCACCATCGACTTTTTCTGTCAATGGTGCTATAGAGACGCCGCCCGTGAAGGGGGTGTTACGAGGTTCAAAAGGGTCAGCCTCGCCACACGCAACGGCAAAAAAGAGCCGCTTATAAAGCGGCTCCTGAGACTGTCGAAAAACTCCTTCGGAGGTTTTCGACAAAGGGCTGCGGTCTGATCCGTGCATAATTCGTCCGCCTATTGCGAACAAATTCCACACTCTCAGCCCGATATGTATTTTCCACGAGATACACGCCCCCGCGGAAAATGGTTTCTACTTTATTTGCCGCTGCGGCGGCAAACTCTGCGAGACTTTTTGATACGCTGAGGAGCCGCTTATAAAGCGGCTCCTTTTGCACAATATTATTCATTGCCGGGGAACTTGGGGATGGAATCAAAGCCGTGCTGCAGCTCTGCGTCGGTGGGGATATAGTCGGTCATCTCACCGTCATTATACTTACCGTAGGCCACCATATCGAAGTAGCCCGTGCCGGTCAGGCCAAAGACGATGGTCTTCTCCTCCCCGGTCTCACGGCAGCGGATCGCCTCATCCATCGCCACACGGATGGCGTGGCTGCTCTCGGGGGCGGGCAGAATGCCCTCGCACTTGGCAAATTCCTGCGCCGCGGCAAAGACCTCCGTCTGTTCCACGCTGCGCGCCTCCATAAGGCCGTCATCATAGAGCTGGGAGACGATGCTGCTCATGCCATGGTAGCGCAGACCGCCGGAGTGGCTGGCGGCGGGAATAAAACCGTTGCCCAGCGTATACATCTTTTGCAGCGGGCAGATCATGCCGGTATCGCAGTAATCGTAGCGGTACTTACCCCGCGTCAGACTGGGACAGGAGGCCGGCTCTACGGCGATGAGCTGATAGTTGGCCTCACCCCGGAGCATCTCTCCGGCGAAAGGGGCGATCAGCCCGCCCAGATTGGAACCGCCGCCGGCGCAGCCGATGATGATATCCGGGTGGATGTCATACTTTTTCAGCGCCGTCTGGGTCTCCAATCCGATGATGGTCTGGTGCAGCAGCACCTGGCTGAGGACACTGCCCAGCACATAGCGGTAGCCCTCCTTACTGGCAGCGGCCTCCACAGCTTCGCTGATGGCGCAGCCCAGAGAGCCGGAGGTTCCGGGGAACTGGGCGAGGATCTTCCGGCCCACAGAGGTGGTATTGGAGGGAGACGGTGTCACATGGGCGCCGTAGGTGCGCATCACCTCACGGCGGAACGGCTTTTGCTCATAGGAGCACTTCACCATATACACCTGACAATCCAATCCCAGATAGGCGCAGGCCATGGAGAGGGCCGTGCCCCACTGCCCGGCGCCGGTCTCCGTAGTGACGCCCCGGAGGCCCTGCTGCTTGGCATAGTAGGCCTGCGCGATAGCAGAATTCAGCTTATGGGACCCGGAGGTATTGTTGCCCTCGAACTTATAATAAATCTTGGCGGGCGTCTTCAGCTTCTCTTCCAGACAGTAGGCCCGCACCAGCGGCGAGGGGCGATACATCTTATAGAAGTTCCGAATCTCCTCCGGGATCTCAAAATAGGGGGTCTCCATGTCCAGCTCCTGCCGTACCAGCTCGTGGCAGAACACCTGGCCCAGCTCCTCTTCCGTCATGGGCTGGTAGGTCTCCGGGTTCAGCAGCGGCGCCGGCTTGTGCTTCATGTCGGCGCGGACATTATACCAATAACGGGGCATTTCATCCTCGGTGAGATAGATTTTATAGGGAATTTTTCTTTCTTCCATGATACTTCTCCTTTTTATCGTCTTAGATGCTTATACTTCTTCTGCGGCGAAAGGACGCCATCGAAAACCCGGCTACTTCATGGAAAATGCCTCCTTTAACAAATAAAAAAACTCCTGTCCCATGCTTTCACATGGGACAGGAGTTACAATCAACTTCCTGCGGTACCACCCAAATTGGCGTTTTGCGCCCGCTCTGCACGCACAATCATGCGCTCCGCCGGGATAACGGCCGCGGTTGCCGTCGGTTGCTACTTGCCTTGCGTTCGCCCCGCCCTCGTAAGTCCATTCACCCGGTTTTCCACCGCTGCGCTCTCACCGTCCGCAACTCGCTTTGTGTTTCCCGCCGAGGTACTCACTCTTACTCATCGGTTTGTGGTATCTGATTGTTTGCACTTTACCACCTTGTACGGCATTTGTCAAGCCCACAAAGTAAAAACTTTTACAGTGCCCGCATCTGCTCACTGCGCAATCCGTGACCCGCCAGTCCCTCTCGCACCCGCGCCAAGAGCGCTTCCCGATCCTCGTTCAGCGTACCTTTCAAGGTGAGATAGTTGGAGGCGTGGTTCATGCGGAATACGCTGCCGGGGCTGTCGATGGTCTGCAGGAAGAGCTCCGTCTCCCGCAGCACATCCCCGGCGCCCAGCACCTGAAAGCTGCCCTCCTTCACCCACTTTTCAAGGGGTGTGCCGTGCTCCACCATCAGTGTCAAAAGGCCGATATACTCCGGGTTGATGGCGCTGAGTGCCTTGGCCGTCTCCACGGCGTGCTCACGGAGCAGTTCCTTACTGCCGAGGCCGGAAATGGCGGTGACGGACAGGGCAAAGCCGCAGCGCCGCGCCTTCTGTCCTGCGGCAATAATCGCCGCCGCCGTGTGTCCCTTGCTCATCTTCTCCAGCACGGCGTCGCACCCGGACTCCAAGCCCATATAGAGCATGGTGAGGCCCTTGGAGCGCAGAAGGCGCAGATCCTCCTCGCTCTTCACCTGCAAACTGCCGGGGGAGGCGTAGCTGGTCACACGCTCACACTCCGGGAAGAGGCCGTAGATCAGATCCAGAATCGCCGCCAGATCCTCTGTGCGGCGCATCAGCGCATCGCCGTCGGCCAGAAAGACGCGGCGGACGCTGCGATAGGCCTGCCGTGCCATACGGAAATCCTCAAAGATCTCCTCCATGGGGCGCATACCGAAGTGCTTATCATCATACATATCGCAAAAGGCGCAGCGGTTGTGGCTGCAGCCGTAAGTCACCTGCACAATCAGGCTGTAGGCCTCACTGGGCGGGCGATAAACTTTTCCCAAATAGCGCACAATCAATTCTCCTTTATCGCTTCTATTTTCCCCTATTATACCCGATTGCCGCATACTTGAAAAGAGCATATTCCCGTAAAATCCCTCATATAGTAGGCCATCAAGCAACGAAGGTGGATCGCAATGGACAACTTACATCAGCCTATGCACTTCAATCGCGTGCAGCTCTGCGGCCAAACCATCACGGAGCCGGAGCTGTCACATACCAACCACGGGGAAGAATTTTTCCGTTTCTTCCTATCCGTCCCCCGTCTCTCCGGACAGTGCGACACCCTGCCTGTCATTGCACCGGGTCGCCTTTTGGAGAGTTATGGGCCGCTGCCGGTGGGTTCTCCCCTCGCCCTCGTCGGTCAGCTCCGTTCCTTCAACAACAAAAGCGACATAGGGCCGCGGCTGATTCTCTCCGTTTTCGCCCAGGAGCTGTCGCAGGCACAGGGCCCCGCCGCCAACCGTATCCAGCTGTGCGGCACCGTCTGCAAGGAGCCGGCGCTGCGCCACACACCTCTCGGGCGGGAGATCTGCGACGTCATTCTCGCCGTCAATCGGCGTTATGGTCGGGCAGACTATCTCCCCTGCATCGCCTGGGGCGCGGTGGCAGAACAATCGGCACATTTGCGTGTCGGCAGTCCTATGGCACTGGAGGGCCGTGTGCAAAGCCGCACCTACACCAAAACCATCGCCGGACAGTCGGAGGAACGCACGGCCTATGAGGTATCCATCATGCGTCCTCTGACACCAAGAGAGCTCTTGTTCCCGGACTTTTGATCCCTCGCGTTGACGAATGCCCCCGGCTGCTTTATAATAGTGTCGATATAAGCAAAGGGGGCACCGTTATGACAAAATGCGAGAGCTGCGTCTATTACGTCTACGACGAGGACTACGACGACTATCTCTGCGATATGGATCTGGACGAGGACGACATGGTACGTTTTCTCTCCAGCCATACCAGTGAATGTCCCTACTGGCGACCCGGTGACGAGTACATCACTGCCCGCAAGCAGTAACAAAAAAGTCCGACACATCTGTGTCGGACTTTTTCTATACACATTTAAGCGCGGATACCGTTGTCCACCACCACAGCACGGGCGCGGGTCAGACGGATGTCGTGGCTCAGCCGCACTGGAGGCAGCTGCTCCCGGATCTGCTGCACCGTCATGCCGTACATCTGGGTCATCTCCTGATACTTCGCCTCGATTTCCTCCTCGGTGACCTGAATGTCCTCCAGACGGGCGATCTCCATCATAGCCAGCTCGTAGCGTGTGGAGATCACGGCCTGCTCACGGGCGTGCTCACGGAGCGCATCGCGGGTAAGACCGGCAGACTCCAGATAGGTGTCCAGCTCCATGCCCTGGCTCATCATCTGGCGCTCCAGCTCCTCAATCAGGCCCTGCAGCTGGCTTTCCACCATGGAATCGGGAATCACCGTCTCCATGCCGTCCACCACCTGGCGGACCAGAGCATCGGCAAAGGCATCACGGGACTGATGCTCCTTGATCTTCAGTGCTTCCTCCATGACCTGACGGCGCAGCTCTGCCACATCGGCGCAGCCCTGTGCCTTGGCAAATTCATCCGTCAGCTCCGGCATGGTGCGGCGCACGATGCGGTGTGCCTTTACCTTGAAAACGGCATCCTTACCGGCAAGCTCCAGCGTGTACTGCTGAGGGAACGTCACCTTGACATCCCGCTCCTCATCCACACGGATCCCGGCCACCTGCTCCTCAAAGCCGGGGATAAACATACCGCTGCCCAGCACCAGAGGATACTTCTCCGCCTTGCCGCCCTCAAAGGGAACGCCGTCCACGAAGCCCTCGAAGTCCAGCGTTACCTCATCGCCCATGGCGGCGCGCTCCTGCTCCACCGTAGTCATATGAGCCCGGCGATAGGCCTCCAGCGCGGAATCCACATCGTCATTGCTCAGTTCTGCCTCCGGCCACACAGCCTTGAGGCCCTTATACTGGCCCAGCTTTACCTCGGGATAGAGGTCAATGAGAGCGGAAAACACATAGCCCTCCGGGCCGATGGACTCCACCTTCAGTGTGGGCGTACTGGCAATCTGCAAATTAGCCTCGTTCACAGCCTCCACCAAGGCGGCGGGGAACGTCTCATTCACGGCCTCCTGATAGAGCACGTCTGCTCCGTAGACCTTTTCCAGTTCCTCACGGGGAGCCGCTCCGGGAGCATACCCCTCCACCAGGTAGAAAGCCTTGCAGTCGGCATAGACCTTTTTGAGAGCCTTACGCCATGTGTCCTCATCAATACGAATGGTTAGGCGTGCCTGACGATTTTCCAACATTTCACAATTTTCAACAATCATGGGGAACCTCCCTTATTATATTAAGGAATAGTATAATATAAAGTTCCTGTTTGTGCAACTCCTCCAGAAAATTATCTTCCTAATGCGGCAAGTATTATTTGCATTACTATATCATTGTGCTATAATAGGGAAGAGATTGTGAAAAAAATTGCGATTCTTCTGTTTTTGCAGAGAGGAGGTGCATTCTAATGGAGACCATTTCATCACCTATTTTCGCGGGTATCAGCCCGGCGGAGCTGCAGTGTATGCAGGAGTGTTTCCATATGCGCAAGCAGCACTTCCGTACCGAGGAGGTGGTCTATACCTTCTATCAGCAAAGGGATATCATCGGTATTTTATCCGCCGGAACGGCGCTGGTGGAGCGCATCGACGAAAAGGGAAACCGCACCATTCTGGAGCATCTGGAATGCGGCGGCGTCTTCGGAGAAATGCTGATTTTTGAAAACATCGCCGATGACCGTCTGGATGTAATCGCCGAATCTCCCTGCGATGTGTGGTTCATGCGCAGTGATCAGCTGACAAAGCGCTGTGAAAAGGCCTGCGTACACCACAGCCGTATGGTGGAAAATATGTTCCGGCTGGTAACGGACAAGGCGCTGGCACTCTCCGAGCGCGTGGAAGTTCTCAGCCGCCGCAGCATCCGTGAAAAGCTCTTATGCTACTTCCAGATGCAGGCCTTTCGCCACAACAGTGACACCTTCACCCTCCCCTTCTCCCTCAGTGCGCTGGCAGACTATATCTCCACGGATCGCAGCGCTATGATGCGGGAACTGAAAAAGCTCCGTGAGGAGGGACGTGTACAGCTGAATGGCCGCATTGTCACATTGGCGAATCATCTTTAATTTTTGTAAAAAAACGTAAGGCAATTGACAATTGACGGCAGTAGTTCACTATGGTAAAATGTACACAAGTATAGTTGAGCATATTTGCCCACTGTCAATTTTTTTGCGCGAAATAGAAGAGAAAGAAGGAGCATTCTATGTATCGCATCGTAAACAAAAAAGCGCTCAAACCCACTGTGATTGCCTACGAAATCGAGGCACCCATGGTCGCCAAAAAGGCCCAGCCCGGTCAGTTCATCATCCTGCGTGTGGATGAGAACGGTGAGCGTATCCCCATCACCATCCATGACTTTGATCGTGAAAAGGGTACCGTAACCATTATCGTCCAGACCGTCGGTGCCACCACCGAGAAGCTGAGTCACAAGCAGGCCGGCGAGTATCTGCAGGACTTCGTTGGTCCTCTTGGTCGTCCTACCGAGACCGAGGGCAAGAAGAAGGTCTGCGTGGTCGGCGGCGGTGTGGGCTGCGCTATTGCCTATCCCGTGCTGAAGAAGTTCCACGACTGTGGCGCTGAAGTACACGCCGTTGTGGGCTTCAAGAGCAAAGACGTGGTTATTCTTGAGGACGAGTTCCGCGCTGTTTCCAGCGTACTGAAGGTATGTACCGATGATGGTTCCTACGGCCAGAAGGGTCTTGTCACTGAGGCTCTGAAGCAACTGTTGGATGAAGGCAACAAGTATGATGAGATCTTTGCTATCGGCCCCATGGTCATGATGAAATTCGTCTGCAAGACCACAGAGCCCTACGGCATTCCCACCACCGTTTCCATGAGCCCCATCATGGTGGATGGTACCGGCATGTGCGGCGGCTGCCGCCTGACCGTGGACGGAAAGACCAAGTTCGCCTGTGTGGATGGTCCCGACTTCGACGGCCACAAAGTGGACTGGGATCTGGCTGTTAAGCGCAACCAGATGTACCATGAGTTCGAAGTTCATAAGCACGAGGAAACTTGCAATCTGTTCAAGCAGGAGGTAAAGTAAAATGGCTAACATGAGTTTAAAGAAAAATCCGATGCCTTCTCAGGAGCCCAATGTCCGCAACAAGAACTTTCTGGAAGTTGCTCTGGGCTATACCGAGGAGCAGGCTCTGGACGAAGCTGCCCGCTGCCTGAACTGTAAGAATCATCCCTGCGTTAGCGGCTGCCCCGTGAACGTCAGAATCCCCGAGTTCATCAAGAAGATCACCGAGAAGGACTACGAGGGTGCCTATCAGGTCATCCATCAGACCAGCTCCCTGCCTGCTGTCTGCGGCCGTGTCTGCCCTCAGGAGAGCCAGTGCGAGATGCACTGCGTCCGCGGTGTCAAGGGCGAGCCTGTCGGTATCGGCCGTCTGGAGCGCTTTGTGGCTGACTGGCACAACGCCCACGCCACCGAAGCTCCCGCCGTTCCCGCCTCCAATGGCCACAAGGTGGCTGTGATCGGTTCCGGTCCTTCCGGTCTGACCTGCGCAGGCGATCTGGCCAAGAAGGGCTATGAGGTCACCGTGTTCGAGGCTCTGCATCTGGCCGGCGGCGTGCTGGTATATGGTATCCCCGAGTTCCGTCTGCCCAAGACCATCGTCCAGAAGGAAGTAGACGGTCTGAAGGCTATGGGCGTAAAGGTGGAGACCAACATGGTCATCGGCCGCGTCTGCTCCATCGACGAGCTGATGGAAGAGTACGGCTTTGAAGCTGTGTTTATCGGCTCCGGCGCAGGTCTGCCCATGTTCATGAACATTCCCGGCGAGAACCTGAAGGGCGTTTATTCCGCCAACGAGTTCTTGACCCGTATCAACCTGATGAAGGCTTATCGTGAGGACAGCGATACTCCTATCATGGATCTCAAGGGCAAGAAAGTCGCCGTGGTCGGCGGCGGTAACGTGGCTATGGATGCTGCCCGCTGCTCCAAGCGTCTGGGTGCCGATGTGTATGTGGTGTATCGCCGCGGCATGGAGGAGCTGCCCGCACGTCGTGAAGAGGTTGAGCACGCCATTGAAGAGGGTGTCGTCTTCAAGACCCTCAATAACCCCGTCAAGATCAATGCCACCGAGGATGACTGCGTGGCCAGCATGACCTGCATTGAGATGGAGCTGGGTGAGCCGGATGCTTCCGGTCGTCGCCGCCCCGTTGCCAAAGAGGGCAGCGAGTTCGATCTGGATGTGGATGCTGTCATCATGTCTCTGGGTACTACGCCCAACCCCTTGATCAAGAGCACTACCAAGGGTCTGGAGGTCAACCGCAAGGGCGGTATCATCGTCAACGAGGATGGTCTGACCAGCCGCGATGGCGTGTATGCCGGCGGTGACGCCGTCACCGGTGCTGCTACTGTTATCAAGGCTATGGGTGCCGGTAAGCTGGGTGCCAAGTCCATTGATGAGTTCCTGAGCAAGAAGTAATCTCATTTATTACATAAAGAGGACAGGTCGGTTGACCTGTCCTCTTTTTCATGCCACTGGAAAGGACACAGCGCTGTTGTCTTTTTCAGAATTCTATTGACAACTATATAGCCAACCTGCTATAATCCGATATATAGCAGGTTGGCTATATACTAGAGAGGAGCCTTGATATGAATGATGATTTTTTTCGGGCGCTTTCAAATCCTTACCGCAGAGAAATTATTAAGCTTCTCAAATGGAAAAGTATGAGCGTCGGTGAAATTGTGGAAAAATTTGATATTGCACAGCCAACTATTTCCCGGCATTTAGATGTGTTAAAGAAGGCGGAAATCGTAACTTCCGAACGCAGAGGGAACCAAATTATCTATTCCTTGAATTTATCAACCGTGCAGGAAATGATGCTATTTATGTCTGCACTATTTGAGCGTAAAGATATGAAAGGTGGCGTCCCAATTGAGTGTGAATAAGCCCAAACTTATTATTGGCCTTCTCTCATTACTGGCCCTAGTTCTATCTCTCATCTTACAAAATGATATGGCATCCTTTTTGGCAGTAGCTACATGTGCGCTGATCGCAATTATTGTTTTATACAAATATTTACCACAGCTTTCAAATATTTCCAAGGATAATCCAAAAGCAAAAACACTTCGTGCTATAACTGTTTTCAATAGTATTCTCTTCTTTGGTGTCGTAATTTTTGCAGTCCTTAACCAAAAAGGAATGGTCAATTTATCCGATGAGCAATCAAGCTGGCTCCTTGCCGGGCTCTTTGCTTTGATCATCATTGGTCTTGGAAACGCAGCGCCTAAGATCCCCTTTAATCGCTATACCGGACTTCGATTACCTTGGACAGTAAGAGACGAGGAAACCTGGATTGTTGCTCATCGTATTCTTGGATATGTTTCTTTTCCCTGTGGTCTGTTATGTTTTGCTGGCATCGGAACTCTTGAATCTACCGTACATATCTCGCTGACAATGTTCTTTATATGGATACTGATCCCAGCAGTATTGTCCTTTCTTTTTTTCTACAAAAAGTGGCATCCTAAAAATGGCCATTCCTAAAATATATCATCCACCGTGTATGGTTTATCACCGTACACGGTGATTTTTCTATGTTTAAGTTAACTTCTTTTCGGCAAAGATCTTTCTATGTTTCTGCCTTTATGAGATAGAAACCAGAATACCCATTCCATATTGTCGGGCGGGTATTCGGGAAAACCAGCAACGTGCGACCAACATCCCACACACTTTCTCCTATGATAAGTATACAACTCCATATAATAGGACAAAAAAGAGCGACTGTGTCAAAACACAGCCGCTCTTAATAAGGCCAAAGCTAATCACACAGGAGTTCAAATTACACTTCTCTAAAAAGTTCCCGGCTCATATTCGCTTTCTATTTTAATCAAAAGTCGATATTACCCTCGATCACATGGAGATCATAGGGCTCAAAGACCACATGGCGGTATTTATCCACATCCATCACCACACCAGTCCAATCGGAATGGATCTCGCCGGTCTGCTTGATGAGGATATCATAGAGGATGTCGTAGGTCACGCCGTCCTCCCCCTTCTCCACGATCGTGGAATAGGGCAGCGTCTTATGGTAGGTCATATGGAGGCCCTTGTACTCAAAGTGGAAGCCGTTACGCATACGGCAGCCGTCCAATCCCTTGTAATTGAACTGCTTCTTCAGATCCTGCAGGATCTTGTCATTCTCCTGCTCGTACAGGTTCTCCGGCGTCGTCTCCGTGTAGTCATAACGGAACTGGATGGGGATATTGTAGGGCAGGAAACGCTGCACATACTTCTCCAGATCCTTTGCCGGATAGTTGCGATACAGCACGCAGTTGATGCGCTTGGGACAGGCAATCTGGGCAATGATCTCATCGGGAGACTCCTCCACATACTTGACCAGATGACGGGAGATGTTCATACAGGTGATCTTGTCCTTGTTGCGACGAGTGAACTCCAGCATTTCCTCGGCGTTGTGCTGCTTCTGCACAGGGAATGTGGTATTGACGTAGATCTTATGGGTGGAGGGGATCGCATCCAGCATCCGCTGCAAGGACTCCAAATTAGCCAAAGGCTCTCCTCCGGTAAAAACAAAGTCGCAGTACGGGGTAATTTCATCCATCACATGGATGCTCTCCAGAATCTTCTCCAGAGAGAAGCTGCTGCAATCTGCGTACTCCTGTTTATTGATGCAGAAGGGGCAATGGTTGCCACAGTCGTAAGGCACAAAAACTGTGACAGTCGCGCCGCCTTCTCGCGTTTTATAAGGGTTACTCATGGTATATCAACCAACCTTCCAATAATTGTCCAAAGTTTATTTTATTACAATTCACGAAAAATTGCAAGGAAAACACGTGAAAAAAGGTCGTTTTATTATTCACAAGCAACTATGGTTTTTACCTGCTTTCCTTGCCGGAACATCGATTTCAGCTGCGAAGTTCCTCCCGAATTTTTTGAAATGCTGTCTCCTCTCCTTCTTCCTTCAGCAAAAGGAGCCACCGCTCAATGAGATCACTGGTCTCCGGGTGGATGAGGATATGCCCCTTGGATCTCTGAAAATAGTCATAAGCAGAGCTGTCCGTATACTTCTCCCCTTGATAGATCCGACAGGCTGCAATACGGTCGCAAAACATCTCCGCCACATATTTTTTCGGCATCTTGCAGCCGCCCATATAAACTTCGCCTTCGGGGCCAATACAGTAGTCGATCCAGTATTCGAAGTGGTGGCGATTGCGTCCCTTATGGTGGAGCCAGGACATGCTCACCCCATTGGTCAAACGCTCCTGATCATTGGGACTGCGGTAGCCTTGGTAGTATTTGCAGCTGCGCCAAAACTCTGTGGGACTGTACTTACTCAAATCATGGGTCAACCCCTGCCAGATCAGCCCCAGGCGGAAACAATAACGCCGCACCAGGCGGCGATGACGATTTACGGTATGTAGATGGGCACGAATTTGCATAGTCGGCCTCCTGTACGCATGATAGCTTATTATAGCACATTCCCAATAAAAAGCCCAGCAGAAATGGAAAACTGCCATATGACCTCGTCCGGATAAAGAGAAAAGCTCCGTCTGTTCGACGGAGCTTTTCTCTCGTAGTTGAGAAGGTTACTGCTTCTTCTCGTAGGACTCGATCATCTTCTTGACCATCTGGCCGCCGACACTGCCGGCCTCACGGGAGGTCAGGTCGCCGTTGTAACCCTTTTTCAGGTCAACGCCCACCTCGTTGGCAGCTTCCATCTTGAACTTATCCATGGCCTCGCGAGCCTCGGGAACAACCAGCTTATTCTTGTTACTCTTGTTAGACATAATTTTTTCTCCTTTTCAAACTTTGTTTCGCCGGATTGGGTATCGCAAGTGTAGTTTGACTCGAAAAGGAGAAAATATTCTTTTTTCACTGCCGGTAAAATTTACCCATATCTTAATACTGCAAACAAGCGCAAAAAGGAGCTTTGCAGTTAACGACTGCAAAGCTCCTTTGGATCACTCTTTTTCTTTTACAGGCAAACGCCGCCCATATACACGGCCTTGCGCTGCAAATCAGCATCGCACACCACAAAGTCAGCCAGCTTGCCGACCTCGATGGAGCCGATCTCCGTATCACGGTGCAGCTGGCGAGCCGGAATGATCGTGGCGGCACGAATGGCCTCCTCACGGCTGATACCAAAGCTCACCACATTGCGCATGCAGGTATACAGGTCTGCCACGCTGCCAGCAATGGTGCCGTCGGCCAGACGACCGATATTGTCCTTCAAGAACATATCCTGGCCACCAAATTCGTACTTGCCGTCCGGCATACCGGTGCAGCGCAGTGCATCGGAGATGAGGCAGATCCGGCCGGGGAACAGACGGAAAGCCATGCGGATGGCGCTGGGATGGACGTGCTGGCCATCGCAGATCAGCTCTGCCGTCACGTTCTCATTCTCAGATGCTGCACCAATCACACCGGGCTTACGGTGGTGAATGGAAGGCATGGCGTTATAGAGATGGGTCAGATGGGTGGCACCGGCCTCAAAGACAGCCTTTGCCTCCTCATAATTGGCGTCCGTATGTGCCACAGATACCGTGCACAGCTTAGAGGCCTTTTCGGTAAACTCGACACTGCCGGGCAGTTCCGGGGCCAAGTCTACAATACGAATCAGACCTTCGCTGTTGTCATACAGCTTCTTAAAGGCATCAAAATCGGGATTGCGCAGATAAGCGCCGTTCTGTGCGCCCTTTTTCTTTTCGCAGAAGAAGGGGCCTTCCATCTCGATACCCATGAGCCGGGCGCAGCCGGCGGGCTGCTCACGGTGCAGGCGCACAGCCGTTGCAAAGGCCTTATCCAGCACCTCATAGGGCAGGGTCATATTGGCCGGAGCAAAAGACGTAACACCCTTGCTGGCCAGAAATTTTGCCATCTTCACAAGGCCATCATAGTCGCCGTCAGAGAAATCGGCACCGGAGTTGCCGTGGTTATGGACATCGATCAGACCGGGGATCACATGCGCCCCCTCCAGATCCACACCGTCCTCAGCGGGAACCGTGGTCAAAATCTCGGTAAAGCGGCCATCCTCCACACGGAAGCTGCCGTGGACGAAGGTATCGCCTTGAAAAATCATTGCGTTTTTAAAAAGCATGGGTTTCACCTCAAAATCATTGTTGACTCAGTCAAATTCCAGCACGCCGAAATCACAGTGGCGGTGGAAATCCGGCGTCTCGGAGGTCACAGGATTCCAAGAAAGGAAGTGGGGATGCACCGTGCAGTCGCCGCACTTAAAGGCATTGGCCCGTATCCGGGTTCCCTTCTCCCAGTGAAAACCGGGGAAGAAAATCTGCACCAGCGACAGCGGGATCTGATAATAGAGCTCCCAGCCGCCCTCTGTCCGTTCAGAGTGGACAGCCAGCTGTTCCTCCATCTTTTTAGGTACTACCTGCACCGAATTTTTCCGGCCCAGACCGAAGCCAAAATGGACGCAGCCATTGGGGTTGATCTCCACATTAAAGTACCGCTCGTCCCCTTCCTGCGGGGCAAAGAAGAACTCCATGCAGCTGTCCTCGCACACCTGCTGCAAATAGCCGGCGTGGGTGGCACGGATCTCCTTTTCCCATGCGCGCTGATGGACATAGAGATTGTCTGCGTCATAGCACAGCTGCTGGATCATGCGGATGCCCACATCCTCATGCCACAGCACACAATCCACCGGCATGACGGGAATTTTTTCCCATTCCGGCGTGCCGGTGACGGGTAAGACGGTATAGTTTTTCACACTTTTCCCTCCTGCGGCGCTTTGACTGCTCAGTCCAGCAGACTGGCAGCTGCCTCGTCCACGATGACAGTCACATCGGGGTGGAACTGCAGGATGGAAGCGGGCACCTCGGGCTTGACAGGACCGAAGAAGGACTTCTTCACGATCTCGGCCTTATCCTTGCCGGTGGCGATCAGCAGCACCTTGCGGGCAGCCATCACCGTGCCGACGCCCATAGTATAGGCAGCGGTGGGCACCTCATCCAGAGAGGCAAAGAAACGCTTGTTGGCCTCACGGGTGATCTCCTCCAGCTGCACCTCGTGGGTGGTGGTGGGGAAATAGTCACAGGGCTCGTTGAAGCCGATGTGACCATCGTGGCCGATACCCAGCAGCTGGATATCCACACCACCCATATCGGCAATCTTCTTCTCGTAATCAGCGCACATGGCCTCTGCATCCTCAGCCAGACCGTCGGGCACGATGGTGTTGGCCGGATCGATGGAGATGTGGTTGAAGAGGTTCTCCTGCATGAAGTAGCGATAGCTCTGGGGATGATCGCCGGAGAGGCCCTTATACTCGTCCAGATTGGCGGAACGCACCTTGGAGAAGTCGATCTTACCGGCCTTCTCACGCTCGATCAGCTCACGATACAGAGGCAGGGGCGTAGAACCGGTCGCCAGACCCAGCACGCACTCGGGGTTCTCGCGGATGATCTCTTCAAAAATATCGGCGGCCAGCTTACCGGCCTCAGCAGGAGTTGCAGCTTTAATCAGTTTCATAGATGATTCTCCTTATCATTCGTCGTATCCGTTGGGATTCTTGCTCTGCCAATTCCATGTATCTCGGCACATATCTACCTGATTGAACTCAGCCCCCCAGCCCAGCACCTCGCGGCTCTTGGTGGGGTCGGCATAGCAGGTAGCCAGATCGCCGGGACGGCGGGGTGCAATCTCATAAGGCACCTTGACGCCGTTGGCTTCTTCAAAAGCGTGAACCATGTCCAGCACGCTGTAGCCATGACCGGTACCCAGATTGAACACGGACTCGCCCTTGTGGTTCATCATGTAATTGGCAGCAGCCACATGGCCGCGAGCCAGATCCACCACATGGATATAATCACGCACACCGGTACCATCGGGGGTATCGTAATCGTTGCCGTACACGCTCAGATGATCCCGCTTGCCGATGGCAGTCTGGGAGATATAGGGCATCAAGTTATTGGGGATACCGTTGGGATGCTCGCCGATGAGGCCGCTCTTGTGGGCACCCACGGGGTTAAAGTAGCGCAGCAGCACCACGGACCACTCGGGATCAGCCTTCGCAACATCGCGCAGGATCTGCTCGCACATGTACTTGGTCCAGCCGTAGGGATTGGTGCAGTTGCCGGTCTTGGAGGTCTCACGCAGAGGCATCTCGTTATCGCCGGAATACACCGTGGCGGAAGAGGAGAAAATGATCTTCTTCACATTGTGTGCACCCATCACACGGCACAGGCTCATGGTAGAACCCAGGTTGTTCTGATAGTACTCCAAAGGCTTGGCAACGCTCTCACCCACAGCCTTCAGACCGGCAAAGTGGATCACGCAGTCGATGGAGTGACGGGAGAAAATCTCGTGCAGCAGCTTCTCGTTGCACACGTCACCCTCGATGAAGGGAACTTCCTCACCGGTGATTTCACGCACACGGTTCAAGCTCTCCGGATTGGAGTTGCACAGGTTATCCAACACAATGGGCTTATGACCGGCATTGATCAGCTCCACACAGGTGTGGCTGCCGATATAGCCGGTACCGCCGGTTACTAATACGTTCATACTCTTTCCTCCATGACGATCTTTTTCATTTCATCCCACTTGGCTTCCATAT
The DNA here is from genome assembly GCA_020025345.1 of Oscillospiraceae bacterium. Taxonomy (GTDB): domain Bacteria; phylum Bacillota; class Clostridia; order Oscillospirales; family Oscillospiraceae; genus Vescimonas. Next base: position 15,820 of record JAHHSH010000015.1, read on the forward strand.
CCTGTACCAGCTTGAACTGGGTACGGCAGCGATCCAGATTCTGACCCTCACGGTGAACGGCAAAGTAGTGGTCGCCGTCCAGATAGTCGGTCAAGAAGCGCAGGCCGCACTCCAGCGTCATGGTCTTGGCGCCGGCAGGCAGCATCTCGATCTCCGCATCAGTCAAGCCGGGGCAAGCCTTCAAAAAGCCGCGGGTGTAGGTGCGGAAGCGATCCAGGCTCATGGTCATCTTAGAGAGATCCTTCTCGTCCTCGGCAGCAGTTGCAGCGCCGAAGCGGATGGAATCGCCGAAGTCGAAGATACTCAGACCGGGCATCACGGTATCCAGATCGATGACGCACATGGCCTTATGGGTCTCAGCGTTCAGAAGAACGTTGTTGAGCTTTGTATCGTTGTGGGTCACGCGACGGGGCAGCTGACCTGCCTCCATCATGCGCTGAGCAAGGCCAGCCTCTTCCTCGCGTGCCAGCACGAAGTCGATCTCCGCCTGGACGTCCTTGGCACGGCCCATCACGTCACGCTCCAGCACCTCGTGGAAGATGCGGTAACGGTCGGGGGTATTGTGGAAGTTGACAATGGTTTCGTGCAGCTTTTCCACAGGGAAATCCGCCAGCTGCTCCTGGAACTGGCCGAAGGCCACAGCGCTCTCATAGAAGTCCTGATCGCTCTCCGGGGCCTGCAGGCAGACGGTGTCCTCCACGAAATCATAGACACGCCAATAGCCGTTCTCATCATTGGCAAAGCACTGACCGTCCAGCGTGGGAACCAGTGTCAGCACGTTCTTGGGATCTTCGGCTTTCGCGCGCAGATGCTCCGTCACGCCCTGGATATTCTCCATCAGACCGGGGACATCCTTAAAGGCCTGCTCACTGATCTTCTGCAGGATATAGCGGCGGCCGGACTCGGTCACCACCAGCTGCGTGTTATTGATATGGCCGCAGCCGTAAGAATCACAGCTCACCCACTTGCTGTCCAGCCGGAAGTGGCTCAAAGCAAGGGTCAATACCTCTTTCGGCAAAACACTCATTTCCAAAGTTCCTCCTCATAAATGCCGCGCTTCTTCATGTCGGCAATGGCGGCGCAAACACTCTCCAGATCCTCGCGATAGGTCACACCGTACCAGGTCTCCTCGCAGGGCAGGACGCTGACATGAGCGCTGCCGTCCTCGATCTGCTCATTGACCACGAAAGGCAGGAAGAACTCACACTTCAAGGGGTTGACGGGCACATTCTTATCCAGGAATGCAGGGAAACGGCTCCACAGCTCATCCAGCATACGGTTGGAGAAGCCCCACAGGTTCATGGACACCAGCGTATCGCCCTTCAGCTCCACAAAGGTCTTCTCGTCCTCGGTATAGGCGGCATCCTCACCACGCTTATAGATCTTGGTGCGCTCGGTAATGCCGGTCAGCTTACCGTTCTCCACCTCGCACACACCGCGAGCCACACTGCCGTTCTCCGTAACGGTATTGCGCAGACGATAGCCCACCATAGCGTAGCTGCTCTCATCCTCCAGATTGGCCAGGAAGTTGTAGATCGTAGTGAAGGCCGTGGGGCCATAGAAGTCATCTGCATTGATGACGGCAAAGGGCCCATCTACCACACCCTTGCAGCAGGCGATGGCATGGCCGGTGCCCCAAGGCTTGGTACGCCCCTCCGGAACACTGTAGCCCTCCGGCAGGTTGTCCAGATCCTGTACAATGTAGGACACGTCGAAGTACTTCTCCATACGCTGGCCGATGCACTCCCTAAAATCGGCCTCCATGTGGCGGCTGATGATAAAGGCGACACGGCGGAAGCCGGCTCTCCATGCGTCATACAGAGAAAAGTCGATGATAATATGACCCTGCGGGTCCACGGGGGTGATCTGCTTGGGTCCCCCGAATCTGCTGCCCATACCGGCAGCCATGATTACAAGTGTAGGTTGATTCATAATGCCTCCTCGTTTTGCGGTAAATGTGCGGTTAACGAATTGTATTCTTAGCGCGGCAAAAGGGATGCGCTTTTCGCATCCCTTTTGCCGGGCATTTCAAGGTTATCCCTTCACACCGCCGGCAGTCAGGCCTGCAGCCAAATGCTTTTCAATCAGCAGGAACAGGATGATGACCGGAACCGTTGCAAAGAGGGATGTGGCAAACAGATACTGCCACTGAATGAAGTTGAATCCATAGAACTTGTTGATACCGACAGTAATCGGCTTGAGAACATCACTGCGGATCAGTGTCAAGGCGATGGTATACTCGTTCCAAGAGTTGATGAACACGAAGATCAGTGCTGTGACGATGCCGGGCGCCGCCATAGGCAGCAGCACTCGGATCATAGACTGGATCGTATTGCAGCCGTCGATCTTAGCGGCCTGCTCCATCTCCGGAGAGATGGATGTAAAGGTACCACGCAGCAGCCAAATGGCAAAGGCCTGGTTAAACGCTGCGTTCAGCAAGATCAGACCCCAAATACTGTTGGTCAGACCCATATCCGTCATCAGACGATAGATACCAACCAGCAGCACCACAGGGGAAAACATCTGGCTCATGATGACAGCGCCCAGGAAGAAGCCCTTCCCCTTAAAGCGCATACGAGAGAGCGCATAAGCCGCGGGAATACCGCAGAGAATTGCCAACAGTGTCGCACCTGCGGAGACGATCACGGAGTTCATCAAATAGTTGAACACGGGAGCCGCCTTCCAGATCTCCACAAAGTTGGACCACTGCCAGGTATGGGGCAGCAGCGAAGCTGCCGTAGTGGAGTACATCTCGCTGTCAGTCTTAGCTGCCGTAGTGAGCATGACGAAATAGGGGTACAAAATCACGATGCAGACGATAAAGACGAAGAGGTACAAAAACACTCTCTTCCAAGAGTTCTTTTTCTGATACATATCTTAGCCCTCCTCCTGTTTTTCTTTCCGCAGCGACATGATCATATAACCGCCGGCGAAGATCGACAGCACAAGGAAGCCGATCACAGAGACGGCAGCCGCCTCGCCGGAGCGTCCGTTGGTGAAGGACAACTTATAAAGGTATGTAACCAGCGTGTGCGTCTGATCGGCAGGGTCGCCCTTGGAAATCGTCCAAACAATGGGGAAAGAGTTAAATACATAGATGATACTCAGCACCGTGGACACCGTCAGGCTGGGCATGACCAGAGGCAAAGTGATCTTAAAGAGCTTGTGCCAGAAACCTGCGCCGTCCACATCAGCTGCCTCATAGAGGGTCTGATCGATTCCCTGCAGGCCGGACAGCACGCAGAACGTGATGAACGGCACAGAGACGAAAATACCGACCCAGCACTCCCAGGCGAAAATCATGCCGGGCGAGGCTGTCCAGTTGACATAGCTGTCAATGATGCCCATTTTTGTGAGCAGCAGGTTCAATGCGCCGTAGTCAGCGTTGATGATGTACTTCCAGATCAAGGACTGAATGATCAGAGCCGTTGCCCAAGGGAAAACCACAATGGCACGGACGATCTTGCGGCCATGGAACTTCTGGTTGAGCACCAGTGCCAGAATAAAGCCCAAAATCGTGGAGAGCACAACGACTACCACGGTCCAAATCGCAGTATTCAAAAGCGTATTCCAGAAAATTTTATTACTGAAGATTGCTTTATAGTTTTCTACGCCGTTAAAGCCGCGATTCACACCAGCCTTACTGATCTCGCAAAAAGAGGTTTGAAACACGGTGATGATGGGGACCAGAATCAAAACCACCATCAAAATGATACTGGGCAAAAGCCAGAGATACGGCTCAATCGTTTTCTTAAAGGATTGCTTTTTCATGGGGATATACACTTCCCTTCTTTTCTCTCTGTTCCGCTATTCTCCTCTCCGGGACGTACCAGCAGGGCGCGTTCCGGAGGGGAGAAAAACGGGTATTGCTATATTCCAATTACATTGAGAACACCTCACGGGGGCCCCGAAGGACCCCCGTGGGGCGAATACGGTTTACATCAACCGCTCTTTATTTGTGTTCCTTAGCCGGCGACCTTAGCCTGCAGAGCATCCAGAACGGTCTTAGCATCGGCAGAGCCGGTGCAGACCTGCTGCTCAGCCTCTACAACGCCGTTACGGACATCCATCCACTCAGCCTTCTGCATGGGATAGAACTTGCAGTTGGGCAGGACAGCACAGAAAGTCTCGAAGTACTCGCTGCTGCCGGTAGCATCGGAGCCGCCCTTCTTGTAGTTCTCAGCATTCTTGGCCAGGTTCTCGGAAGCGTCCAGAGTAGCAGGCAGGAATCCCTCGTACACCATGTAATCGGAGTAAGTCTCGACGTCATAGAAAGCATCGAAGAACTTGGTGATAGCAGCAGTACGAGCCTCCTGATCGGGAGCATTCTTATCCTTGAAGGCCATCAGCTGATCGCAAACGCCCAGAGCAACATTCTCACCGGGCATATCAGCAACCACATAGTTTGCGGTGCAGTCGTCAGTGATCATGTTCATGGGGCCGATCATCATGGCCAAAGTGCCGTTGTTGAACTGGGGATACAGGTTGTACTTGGTATCGTTGTAAGGATCGGAGTTGCAGTAACCGCCGTCAACCAGAGCCTTCATGTACTCAGCAGCCTTGATGTTAGCCTCGCTGTTCAGAGCCCACTCGCCCTTGTCATCCACGAAACCGCCGCCCATGTTCCAAGCATAGTATGCGAAAGCAGCCTGGCCTTCATCCATGGAGATATCCAGACCCCAGGGAGTCACATCGGGGCACTTTTCCTTGACAGCCTTGCAGGCAGCCATGACCTCGTCCCAAGTGGTGGGCACTTCCACACCGGCCTTAGCCAGGATGTCAGTGTTGCAGTACAGAGAACGGCAGGAAGCCAGGATGGGCAGAGCCCAAACGGTACCGTCCATCTCGTTGGAAGCCCAGAAGCTGGGAACGAAGTTGTTCTTCACCTTCTCGGAAACATATTCATCGGCGGGCATCAGCAGATCATCAGCAACATAGTCAGCAAAGCCGCTGATGTTCAGGATGTCGGGCTGCTCCCCGGTGGAGATACGGGTGTTGACAGTTGCATAGATGTCGTTCCAAGAGACGATATCAATGTTCAGGTCGATATCCTTGTTAGCCTCCTCGAAGTCAGCCTCAAACTGCTTCCACCACTCCTGGGTGTAGTTGCCGTACTGAGAGATGATGATGTCCAGCTTGACCTTTTCGCCGGAAGCCTTATCGCCTCCGCCGCAAGCCACCAGAGAAAGCATCATGACCACAGCCAAAACCATTGCAAGAAACTTTTTCATCTGTTTTTCTCCTTCTTCTTTTTGTTTTGTTGTGCCGACTTCCACATCGACACTTAAAATGTATGCAGAACGTGAAAATAGACAAATTCCCACGTCCGCTACACCTATTATACTTATCACATTGCCACAATTATAGGGAAAATTATTCGCTTTTTAGGAATATCTTCCTAAAAGCGAAGATAAACCGCCTTTTGGATCATTGAGATTCCGCTAAGTTTTCATAGTTTTTACGAAAAGTCCGTGGCGTCATACCGGTATTTGCTTTGAAGATTCGCGTAAAATAGTTGTAATCAGAAAAGCCCACTGCCCCTGCCACATCAGAAATGGGGCAATTGCTGGAAATCAGTAACTTTTTGGCCGCATTGACGCGCCGCAGCGAGATCAGCTGGGTCACGGTCTTGCCGTCAGAGAATTTCTTGGCCAGCGCACATAATTTGGTGGTCCCCATATGAAGATCAGCAGAAATGCGCTGCAGCGACAACGGCTCCATATAGTGCTGATCCAGATACATCTCCAGTTTCTGCACATCCGTATACTCCGCCGAGCGGATGATCCCCTCCAGCTGGATGTAGGATGCCAGAGCCTCCAGCACCTCCGCAAAGGCGGTGATCTCCTCGTTGCTGCACTGGCGCAGCCGGAAGAATTCACGGCGCAGCTTCTCCATATCCCCGTCATACCAGTCCAGCAGGCCCTTGGTGCGCTCCCACTGCTGAATCCGTGAGGATTCGTCCAGCAGCTGCCCGAACACCAAGTAAGCAATCGGTACACCGCCCTCAAAAATAGGCAGCAGGTATTCTCTCAGCCCCGCATGGCACCGGTAGGAATAGAGACCTCCGCTGCCTGTAATGCGGCACTCGTGCACCGCACGCGCATCACAATCCTTGCATCGGGCGTCTCCCTCTTCCGTCGCGTGAATACTCTGACAAAAACGGCTGTGAGCATCACGAATTTGGATATCCCGACCGCAACCGTCAAAAATATTAGCCCAGATCCCTGTCAGCGTGTGAAGATTGATAATCAAGCGCCGCAGCTGGGCACTATTGAAGAGAATATTTCTCACAGCCTGCCCTTCATCCATTGCTGCACCTCCTTCAAAACTGGTTTTTCGATACCTATATTATAAAGTCTCCCCCCTGAAAATGCAATGCTATTTCTTCACCCGCGCCTTAAACCATGGTACCGTTTTTCGCAAAAAAAGAGAAGCCTTTCAGCGTTTAAAAACGCCGAAAGGCTTCTTGAATTCAGCTTACTCTACGAACCGTTATTTGCTCATTTTGACCACGTTGGAAAAATAGTAGCAGCCCATACCGTCATATCCAAGGCCCGTCAGATTTTCCCGCAGCAGGGAGGCTCTCCCCTCATTATAAAGAGGGATCACATAGCCATCCTCCAGCAGCATACGCTCCGCATCGGCCAGATAGGCATCCCGTGCCTCCGGGCTGGCGGCAGCGTCACTGATCCGGATCAGCAGGTTGTAGGCATTGGAGTGAATGTTGGCCCAGTTATTCTTATCACCACTGCGCCAATCAGACAGCAGCCCCACCGGGTCACCCCGGTCACTGCGAATACCCACCAGCGCGATCATGAAGTCACCACTGTTCAGCACCGTGGTCATCTCCGCCGCCTGCAACGGGCGCAGCGTCACCGTCAGCTGCAGCTGCTCCTCCCAGACGCGCTGTACTTCCTTTGCCACCTGCTCCATGCTGGGGATCTCCGCCACATAGGCCAGCGTCACACTTCCGGCGGCAGGCAGTTTTTCCTCCGCCAGCAGTTCTTTAGCCATACGGCATCTTTGCTCGTAGTCCTCCGGTTTATTATCAATCTTGGGACCCACAGCCGTGCGGAAATCCTTTCCCTCCGTGTTGCGGATACCATAGGGAATCACACCCTCTGCCGGCAGGTAGAGCCGCGCCGGCAGCATCTCTGTCAAGGCGTTGCGGTCGATGACCAGCGACATAGCCTGCCGCACCTTCTCGCTGCTCATATTCTGCGCCATCTGATTGATCACCAGAGTCGTTACCCGTGGATAGGGGTCGGCATGCCAGATTTCCGGCTGGGCATCGATTTCTTTCTGCGAGAGTCCCAAACGGAAATCTGCCTTCTCATCCTCATAGAATTCAAAGTTCAGTTCCGCGGGACCCAGACGTCGGCTATCGTAATACGCCTCTGTTGTACCAACTGTCAGCGTTTCGTTCTGCCAGCTACGAACCTCACGATAGGCACCGTTGCCCACCAGCGTCTGGGCAGACATAGACCAGTTTTCAACACTCACCATGTCGCTGCGCACCGGCATAGTGGCCGCCGCCGCGCAGATTCGCTCAACAAAATAGGGGCAGCGGTGGGACAGTGTCACTACCAGCGTCTTTTCGTCCGGTGCGCTGACCTGCAGATTCTCCACTCCGCCGCCGCTGCGTACCTTATCGTAGCCTGCCACCATGTCCAGCAGTGCCGCATTGGGGGAATTCGTGGCGGGATCTACCAAACGCCGCCACGCGAAGACAAAGTCGTCAGCAGTCACCGGATTGCCGTCGGACCACGTCAAGCCGCTGCGAAGCGTGAACGTGTAGGTCTCCGTGCCGTCCAGATTTTCCTCCCGCTGATAGTTACGGGCCGCACCGTTGACAGCATGGACGCCGCCCTCGCCGTCATTGGCAAACTTCATCAGGTTTTCAAAAAGGTGGCTGACCACCGTTTTTTCTGTTTCCGTAGTCACCATAGCCGGATCCAGCGTTGTAACTCCCTCCGGCAGGGATACGCGCAGGGACATCTCATCGGAGCGATGGCCGCAGCCGGTCAGCAGCCCCAGCACCGTGACAGCCGCCAGTAAAAGGGCGGCGATTCTCTTGGTATATTTCATGGAAAACTCCTCTGATCGTTCTAAATTTCTCTTTATTATACCCTCTCATGCGTCTTTTGTAAAGAATAGCCGCAGAAATACGGCGAAGCACTCTCAAAACGCCCCCGCCATCAAAGGCAGCACACCTCTTTTATTGCCGCTTTGCGTTTCCAGCTCCATCGGCGCCTTTTGCCGGTTAAAGGCACTGCTCTCCCCTTTGATGCCACAAATGAGGTGCAAATTCTGCAAGGAAAAAGAGCTGCCTTGGGCAGCTCTTTTCTCACTTCTTCTCCTCGATTTCCACCACATGGCCATTTTCGTCCACACGGGCGGGGCGGATCTGGCTCTTGGTATGGCGGGCAATGGTATCCAGCCGCATCCGGGACGGGAAGTCACTGAGCAGCGTATAGGCCACACCGTGGCGCTTGGCACGGCCTGTCCGGCCGATACGGTGGATATAATACTCGTTTTCATCCGGCACATCGAAGTTAAAGACAGCATCCACATCGTCCACATCGATACCGCGGCTGGCCACATCGGTGGCCACAAATACACGCAACTCCCCGGCGCGGAAACGGTTCATTACCGCCTCGCGCTTCTTCTGGGGGATGTCACCGTGGATGCACTCGGCATCAATGCCCCGCAGCTGCAAGAACTTGCAAAGGCGCTCGGTAGAGCCCTTGGTGTTGCAAAATGCCACCACGCGCTCCAGCTGCTCACCTTCCAGAATTTTCGCCATGGTATCCACCTTCTGCTCGGAGGGAACATCGATGCGATACTGCAAAATATCCGGCTTATTCTCCTTGGTCGCCTGCACCGTAATTTCCGCCGGGTCACGCTGATAGACCCAGGAGATATCCATGACCTCACGGGAGATGGTGGCAGAGAACATACCCAGATTCTGCCGATGGGGAATCTTGTCCAAAATCCGGGTCACGTCGTGGATAAAGCCCATATCCAGCATCCGGTCCGCCTCGTCCAGTACCACGGTTTTCACATCGCCCATAGTGACGGTGCGGCGCTTCATATGATCGCTGAGTCGACCGGGGGTAGCCACCACGATCTGAGGCTTACGTTTGAGGGCATTGATCTGCTTGCCGATGGGCTGGCCGCCGTAGAGGCAGACCAGACGCACGCCCTCATGGCAGACAGCGATCTCCCGCATTTCATCGGTGATCTGCATGGCCAGCTCCCGGGTGGGCGCCAGAATGACTGCCTGCACTTTATCACTTTCCGCATCAATCCGCTCGATGATGGGGATGCCGAAGGCCATGGTCTTGCCGGTACCGGTAGGTGCCTTGGCGATCACGTCCTGCCCCTCCAGCATGGGAGGGATACAGCCGGCCTGCACCGGCGTACTGATTTCATATCCTTTATTGCGAATAGCTCGCATGGTGGCGTCCGACAAGCCGAACTCGTCGAAGCGCATACCCTGAGTAATTTCCATAATCACTTTCCTCGTTTTTTCCTATATCAATATTAATTCATGTTAATTATACCACAGCTGTCAACCTGCCCGAAAATGTTCTCCTGCCTCCCTCAAAAAGAAAGCCGCCGCAGGCAAATGTCTGCGGCGGCTCGGTGCAATGCTTACTTCTTATAGGGGACGTGCCAGATGGTATCGGCGTACTCACCGATGGCGCGGTCGGCAGCAAAGATGCCGGAACGCGCAATGTTGTGCAGGCTCATCTGATTCCACTTCTTCCGATCCCGATAGGTGATCGCCATGCGCTGCTCGGCAGCACAGTAGGAGCCAAAGTCCGCCAGCAGCAGATACTGGTCGGCAGGACAATCGCTGCCGTACACCAGACGCTGGAACAGATCCTCGTAGGAAATGCCGTCACGGAAGCCGCGGCGCAGCTGATCCAGCACGCGGCGCAGCACGGCATCCCGTTCATAGAGCAGCGCCGGGTTGTAGTTGGGCACCAGCCGTGTCACCTCGTCGGCCTTGAGACCGAAGAGGAAGATGTTCTCATCGCCCAGCACCTCGTGCATCTCCACATTGGCACCGTCCAGTGTGCTGATGGTCAGTGCGCCGTTCATCATGAACTTCATGTTGCCGGTACCGCTGGCCTCTTTGCCGGCAGTGGAGATCTGCTGGCTCACCTCACTGGCGGGCATCAGCATCTCTGCCATCGTCACACGATAGTTCTCCAGGAACACCACCTGCAGCTTATCCTTGCAAATAGGATTGTTGTTGATCTCATCAGCCAAAGAGTTGATGAGCTGGATGATCCGCTTGGCCACCGCATAGCCGGGTGCCGCCTTGGCACCGAAGAGGAACGTATGGGGTACCATCTCCATCTGGGGATGATCCTGCAGGTGCTGATAAAGGCCGATGATGTGCAGCACGTTGAGAAGCTGCCGCTTATACTCGTGCAGGCGCTTGACCTGTACATCGAAAATAGCATCCGTATTCAGCACCACGCCCTGCTGGCGCTTGGCAAACCGGGCAAAGTTCTTCTTATTCTCCTGCTTGATGGCCTCCAAGCGCTGGAGAACCGCGGCGTCATCTGCGTAGGCATCCAGCTTTTTCAGCTGTTCCGGTGCCGTGAGATAGGCATCTCCACCGGTAAGCTCCCGGATAAGGCCATCCAGGCCGGGGTTGATCTGCGCCAGCCAGCGGCGATGGTCGATACCGTTGGTCACGTTTTTAAACTTCTCCGGCTCCATGGTGCAGGCATCCCGGAACACATCGTTCCGCAGAATATCGGAGTGCAGCGCGCTGACGCCGTTGACAGCCATACCGCCTGCGATGCAGAGGTTGGCCATGCGCACCGTGCCATCCCAGATAATGGCCATCTTTTCCACCTTCTCCGGATCGTCGTGGTAGAAATGGGCCACCTGTGCCTGCCAGCGGCGGGCGATCTCCTGAATGATCTGCCACACACGGGGCAGCAGGATCTCAATCAACTTCTGCGGCCAGCACTCCAACGCCTCGGCCAGCACCGTATGATTGGTATACGCCACGGAATTGGTGGTGATGTGCCATGCCTCGCCCCAGCTGAGGCCGGCATCGTCGATCAAAATACGCATCAGCTCGGGGATCACCAGTGCCGGGTGGGTATCGTTGATCTGAATCACGTTTTTCTCGTGGAAATTCTTCAGCGTACCGTACTCTTGAATATGCTGACGGGTAATGGACTGGATGGTGGCAGAGACAAAGAAATACTGCTGCTTCAGACGCAGAGACTTACCCTCGTAGTGATTATCCTCGGGGTAGAGGATCTTGGAGATGACATTGGCCATCGCCTGCTCCTCACCGGCCTGCAGATACTGCCCCTGCCCAAAGAGCTTCATATCCAGCGGCTTGGGGGACTTGGCATCCCACAGGCGCAGGGTATTGACGTGCTCTGTGTCGTAACCGGCGATCTCCATATCGCAGGGCACAGCCAGCACACGGGTGTAGTCCTCATGGATCACCATCAGATGGCCGTTGTCCCAACGGGTGCGAACCTTGCCGCCGAAGTGGACTTCCTCTGTCTCCTGCGGCTTGGGCATCAGCCACGCATCGCCCAGATTCTTCCAGTCATCCGGCAGCTCCACCTGCTGACCGTCCACGATCTTCTGCTTGAAGATACCCAACTCATAGCAGATAGAATAGCCGGTCGCCGGGATCTCCAGCGTGGTCATACTGTCCAGATAGCAGGCAGCCAGACGGCCAAGGCCGCCGTTGCCGAGACCTGCATCCGGCTCCATATCGAAAACACGGCCTGCATCAAAGCCCAGTTCCTCCACAGCCTCGCGCATGGGATTCAGCAGTTCCAGATTAAAGGCGTTCTTCATGAGACTCCGGCCCATCAGAAACTCCAGGGACATATAGTGGACTTTGCGCTTTTCCTCACGGGAAGTCAGCGCACGGCTCTGCACGCCGCGCTCGGCCATAATATCCCGCAGCACCATGGCGCAGGCCTTCATCATCTCGCCGTCATTGGCCTGCTGCTCCGTGCATCCGTAGTTCAGACGCAGCTTCTGCACAATGGCTTTTTTCAATACTTCTTTGTTATAGGTCATTATTTCCTCCACGCAATATGTTGCAATTGCTAAATTTTTATCCTAAAAGACTTGTATAAATATCCCGATAGGTCCGGGCGCTGGTATTCCAGCTGAAATCGCCGGTCATACCGCGGCGCTGTACGGTTCGGAAGCCCTCCCGGTCGCCGCGATAGAGTCCCACGGCCTGCGAGATGGTATAGAGCATATCGTATGCATTGTAATTTGCAAAGACATAGCCGTTGCCATCCTCCTGTCCCACTTGGCAGGAGTGCACCGTATCGGCCAGGCCGCCGGTCTGGCGAACGATGGGCACTGCGCCATAGCGCATGGCGATCATCTGGGAAAGGCCGCAGGGCTCACTCTTAGAGGGCATCAAAAAGAGATCCGCACCGGAATAGATCTGGCGGGACAGTTTATCGGAATAGGTGATCTGGGCGCTCATACGTCCGGCATAGCGTCCCTGCTCCCAGCGGAAGAAGTCCTCATACTCCTTGTCGCCCATGCCCAGCACCACCAACTGGACACCCAGATTCATGATGCCGTCGAACACCTCGCGAATAAGATCCACACCCTTGTGACTCACCAAACGGCTGACCACGGCCAGCAGCGGCACATCGGGATTGACCTCCAGCCCCAGTTGCTTTTGCAGAGCGGCCTTGCACGCCGCCTTGCCCTCCAGCTTTTGAGCGGTGTAGCACTTGGCAATCGCCTTATCTGCCGCAGGATCAAAGCCCTTTACATCCAAGCCATTGAGCACGCCGTGCATTTTATCACCCACCAGATCCACGATGCTCTCCAGCCCGTGGGCATAGAAGCTGTAGTGCAGCTGACGGGCGTAAGTGGGACTGACGGTGGTCACGCTGTCCGCGCAGATCATCGCGCCCTTCAGAAGGTTCACACAGCCGTTCATCTCCAGCGTGCCGCCGGAATACCAGCCGTAGTCCAAACCGAAGAGATCAGACACGGTGCTGTCGCCGAACTGCCCTTGATACTCGATATTATGGATGGTAAAGACACACTTAATACCGCGCACGGCCTCCCAGCGCATCGCCGCATCCTTGAGATAGATGGGCAGCAGCGCCGTCTGCCAGTCGTTGCAGTGGACGATCTCCGGCATCCAGTCCATGCTGGGCAGCAGATCCATGACCGCGTGGCAGAAGAAGGCGAAACGCTCACCGTCATCGTACTCACCGTACAGGCGCTCACGGCGGAAATATCTCTCATTATCCACAAAATACCATGTTACGCCCTGATATTTCAGAGAAAACAGTCCGCAATACTCATGGCGCCATGCCAGGTCTACATAGATATTACCGCGGAAAGTCATCTTCTCTTTCCAATCCAGACTGATCTGTCCGTAAAGAGGGAGAACAACCGCCACCTCATCACCGTTGGCCGCCAGTGCAGGAGGCAGGCTTCCGGCTACATCTGCCAAGCCGCCGGTCTTGCAAAAGGGTGCCGCTTCACTGGTCACATACAAGATCTTCATGTTCTTCAGCTCCTCCTATTCTCTCTAATGCATACATTTTCTCACATTTATATTTATTTTGCAACAGAAAACGTTTTCAACGCCGAAAAATGTTCCAGAGGAAAAAGAAAGAGGAGTGTCCCCCCTCTTTCTTTTCACGTCCATTACACCTCGCTGCCACGGGCCAGCACCATAGGATAGTGCTCGTGGCCCATGAGGGTGCGTCCCTCCTGGATGGTCACATATTTATCGGCGATCACGCTGTGCAGCACAGCGTTCTTCTTCACGACCGTTCCCTTAAAGAGAATACAGCCGTCCACCTGCGCGCCCTTCTCCACCTGCACGCCGCGGAACAGGATACTGTTCTTGACACTGCCTTGAATATCGCAGCCGTCGGCGATGAGGGAATTGACACACACCCCACTGGGGTCGATGTAGGACGAGCAGGAGTCATTCTCCTTGGCGAAGATAGGCCGCTCGGGGCAGAAGAGCTCAGAGCGGATATCGGGGCGCAGCAGTTCCATGCTGCGCTCATAATAGCGCTGAATAGTATTGATACGGGCGGCATAGCCATCCCAGACGTAGGCGCGGATATTCAGATTCTTCCCCATCTCCTGCAGCACATTGCGCCGCCAGCTATAAAGGCTGTGCGCCTTGCAATAGCGTGTCAGCTTCACCAGCAGTTCCTTGCTAATGACAAAGATGCTCAAACTCCGATAGCCTTCCGGCACAGCCACTTTATAGCTTGTATCCACCACACGGCCGGTATCATCCAGCTCAAAATATGTATCACTGGTATCGCCGGGAACACTGGTGCAAACAACGGTAATATCAGCGCCACTGGCCAGATGATCCTGCAGTACGTCGTCCAGCGGCAGGTTCGCCACCAGATCGCTGTCAGCCATCACCACATAGTCCTGCCGAATATCTTCCTCCAGATAATCCAGCACGCCGATGAGCGCCTCCATCTTGCCGCGGAACTTGGAGCTGGCGGCGCTGCTTTCAGAGTAAGCAAATGCCGGCAGCAGTTTCAATCCGCCGAAGTTGCGGCTCAGATCCCAGCTCTTGCCGGTACCCAGATGATCCAGCATGCTCTGGCACTTGCCGTGCATGATGACGCCCACATCGCGGACGCCGGCATTGACCATGTTGGAGAGCATAAAGTCCACCACGCGGTAGTTTCCGCCAATGGGGATCGATCCGTGGACGCGGTGCTCGATCAGCTCCCGCAGCCCCGTCTTTTTCTCATACGAAAAGATGATTCCGTGCATTCCTTTCATGCTTTCACCCCCTGATGTGTACGATCCAGCATCTGCTTTGCCGGAACAACTTCGCCCTCGGCCACCTGTGTCCCGGGGCCCAGCACCGCAATACCCCATTCATCGGGATTTGCCGCCGACTCCGGCGGGGCACCTACGCGGGCATTTTTCCCCACGCAGCTCTTCTCGCCCACGATGGCATACTGCACCACAGCGCCCTCTTCCACCACGGCACCGGGCATCAGCACAGAGTAGCTCACCTGTGCGCCCTGCTTCACCACAGCGCCGACACTCAGCACGGAGTTCTTCACCTCACCGTCCACGATGCAGCCCTTGGCAATGGCACTGTTGCCCACATCGGACTCCGGGCCGACAAAGGC